>CALAEB010000072.1 GCA_937890875.1 uncultured Anaerolineaceae bacterium
GTGGACGGCGAAATGCTTGGCGCAGGCCGCGGCTTTCATCGTCCCGCCTTCACCCTGAATCCCGCGCACAAAAGCGGCTCCCAGTTCACCGGTCAGGTACGGATCCTCCCCATAAGTCTCCTGCCCGCGCCCCCAGCGCGGATCGCGGAAAATATTAATGTTGGGGGACCAGAGCGTCAGCCCTTTATAAATATCCCGGTCCCGGTGCCGGGCGCTCTCGTTATACTTCGCCCGGCTCTCCGTCGCGATGATATCGCCGACCTCGGTCATTAACTGCCGATCAAACATCGCCGCCATTGCGATGGCCTGCGGAAAACTGGTCGCGGTTCCTGCCCGCGCCACGCCGTGCAGCCCTTCGTTCCACCAGTTGTATTCCGGAATGTCCAGCCGGTCAATCGCGGGTGAAATATAGAGCAGCTGGCTGATTTTCTCTTTCAGCGTCATTTTCGAAACAAGTACATGGGCCTCTTTTGCACATTTTTCGTGACGGAACATTTTTCCTCCTCTGCCCGGCAATCCAAAAGTTTGCCTCTATAACCAAAAAGAATTTTCCAATATGGCTCAGGTGTCAAAAGGGTGAAGTCTGATAAAAAGATTTATTTGTCGTTCTATTTTTTGTTGGTCTCGCCCAACAAAAAATATTTGACTTTTGACATCTCAATCAAATATGAAATTCCTGTAAAACCGGTTCATCCTTTGATCGATCCGGCAACCATGCTTTCCTGAATTTTACTGCTCATAAACAGATAAACGATCAGCGTCGGGAATGTGGCGATCACCAATGCCGCGCCGATCGGCCCCCAGTCCGTTGTATAGGACCCGGACAACGTCTGAATTCCGACAGACAGCGTCCGGTATTTTGAATCACTGATAAAGACAAGCGCAAACATCAGCTCATTCCACGCCTGTAAAAAGATAAAAATTGCGATCGTTGAAAGGCAGGGTTTCAGCATCGGAAGCACCACATACCAGAAAATCTGATAGACATTACAACCGTCAAGGCAGGCGGCATCCTCCAGTTCACGCGGAATGCCGGCGATAAAGCTGGAAGCGATCATGATGGTCATCGAAAGCGCAAAAGCGGAATAGGGAATGATCAGCGCCTGATAGGAATTCGTCATTTTCAATTCACGCAGGATCAGCAGCACCGGCAGAATCGCCGCATGAATCGGGACCATCAACCCCAGCATAAAAATATTATTGACGATTTTCTGTCCTTTCCAGACCAGCCGGGTCAGCGCGTAAGTCGCCATC
>CALAEB010000073.1 GCA_937890875.1 uncultured Anaerolineaceae bacterium
CCGCCGTGCTCGCTGCCGGCAACAGCTATTGGACCGGATATACATCTGCCCCTGCCTGCGTCTCCAGCGCGTTTTCCGTCGGGGCCGTATGGAACAACGGAGATCATCCCGAACTTGCCGATTTTTCCAACATCAACCACACCGTGGACCTGCTGGCGCCCGGTGTCGCGATCAATTCCACCAAGCTGGACGGATCATTTGTATCCTGGGACGGAACCTCCATGGCGACGCCGATGGTCAGCGGCGCAATCGCGCTGATTGCCGGGAAAGCGCCGGAGTCAGGCGGCGTCTACGCGCAGACTTTCCTGCAGCGGACCTCCAATCTTAACGCGCAGCGGGGAATGTATACGCAGAAGGTGCTCAATTTTTCAAACACGCTCTCGGCGATCAATTATCTGAACGAACCATATTGGGCTGGCGGCGGTCTTTATGACGGCGTGCAGGCAAGATCGGCTGAAATTGAGCGGCTGGCGCAGGGAAGCGCATGGCAATGGTAAGAAACCCACAATTTTTATCTTAATCCGGTCATCAACAGCCGAAACGTTTACATATTTCAGATCATAACAGAAGAGGACCAATGATCCTCTTCTGTTATGATCTTGCTGTGCAGGCGGCTTAACAGGCAGCCCATGTTATTCTACCTTTTTTGACGCATGCACGCTATTCTGAATTGCTATCATCCCGGTAATTCGAAATTTGGACAAGGCTTTCGAATAAGCAGCAAACTGGTTGTTCTTTTATTTTTGCGCAAAGTGAAAAAATAAAAGAACAGCCAAAAAATCCGCTCCATATTTCAAATTGCTGCCAACCCAAAAATAAATATCGATCGGGTACAATAAAAACAGACAAAATATTGGGGAACCGGACCAATGAAATCGAACCGCAAAATCCTGCTGATCTGCCTCACCCGCCGCGGCGGACTGCTTCATTTCCATGACTGCCTGGTCAAAAGCCTGGGAGAATTTTGTGTTGTCGGGACTGTCACAGCCAAAAACGCAGAACACAATGAAGACCTGAGCGCAGATCTATCGGTCAGCCATTTTTTACTGAACACGGGCAGCGGGAAAAAAGGCACGTTTCTCCAGCTGATCAATCCGCTGACCTGGATCCGGATCGCCCGGATCGTCCATCAGTTTAAGCCGGATGTGATCCATATCACCAGCGCACAAGAATGGAACCCGCTGATCGGTTTTTTCGTCCGCTTCATCCTGCGCAAACCGCTGGTGTACACAATTCATGATGTGGTGCATCATGAAGGCACCCCGAAATATTTTCAAATCACCGAAGCGATCTTCCGGAAAATCCCCCGCTTTTTTGTCGTCCTGACCCGGCAGGGAAAAGACATTCTGATTTCCAAAGGAGCCGCTCCGGAACGGATCTTAGTCGTTCCGCATGGGATCTATGATTTCTTCACGCATTATCACACCGGCCTGATCCATCCGGAAAAAGAAATCCTGTTTTTCGGACGGATTGAACCATATAAAGGATTGGATATACTTCTGCGGGCAATCCCGGATGTTTTTTCAAAACATCCGGATTGGCGCCTGCACATCGCCGGCGGCGGGGATATCAGCCCATACCGAAAATATCTGAACGACCGGCGGATCCTGGTCACGAACCGGTTTGTTTCGGATGCCGAAGTGGCCGGATTTATGCAGCGGGCTTCAATTGTGGCTTTGCCTTATCTTTCCGCCAGTCAATCCGGCGTAATCCCTACCGCCTTCGCTTTTCGGAAAGCGGTCATCGCTACCGGCGTCGGCGGAATTCCGGACATGGTTCAGGATCACAGGACCGGAATCCTGATCCCGCCGAATGATCCGGAGGCATTAACCCAGGCCATCAACGAGTTAATCGAACACCCGCTCCTGCGCGAAAAAGTGGGAGAAAACGGGTTTGCCTATGCCAATGAACATCTCGGCTGGAACGCGATCGCGAGAAAACATCTCGCATTTTATGAACAGATTCTTACCGGGAAGCCGGCGGAAGGCGGCAATGCAAAACGGGAAGATCAGCTTTGAACAAACCGGCGGGAACTGAAATTCTTCCGGGTAACGGAGCGGTTATTGCCGGGATTTTCGGCTGATTCCACTGCGCAGCCGCTCCCACACCGGCCGCAGCGCGTCTGTCAAAAAAGCTTTTGATCCGCGGTCCAACAGCAGCCAGGAAAAAACGAAAAAGCCGGCTGCGGGAAGCAATCGGAATAAAAAGCTCCAGCCCCAGGAAAGGTCACTCAGGATGATCCGGGTCTGGAACCAGGCAGTCAAGCCATAAGCCGCGGTGATCAGCAAAAAATAACGGTAATTCCAGGCGATCGGGAAAAACCGGTTGGAGATCGCCCAGCGTCCAACCATCGCGGTGACATAACCCAGCAGTTCGGAAATCACAGCCCCATATAAGCCCAGCCAGGGCGTCAGCAGCAGATTCGCGGCGATATTAACCGCGACCGCAATCCCCAGCATGACCGATACCCAATAGGTTTTGCCGCTCTTTGCGGTTCCCGGATCGATGACATTCCCGCGCAACGGTCATCATCAGCGTGCAGATGCCGAGCGCGCCGAAAGTGTACAACGAAAGCATCGCCGGCAACACCCGGCGGATTTTTTCCGTCCGCTGCAGCAGGGAGTACATGGTAGGTTCCCATGCGTTGCAAAAAGCCTGCGTTGCCAGGGTGATCACAATCGTGGCTTTGTTCGCCAATCCATAATAGGCCACCTCAATTTCATTGGTCGAAGCATTGAGGAAAATCCGGTTGTTCGCCGAAAGACTCCAGCCGAAAAGCGTGCCCGGAATCAGCGGGAAACTATACCTTGCCAGTTTTTTAAACCAGACCAACGAAAATTGGAACGCAAGATAACGGCGGGAGAAAAACAGCGCAAGCGCGGCGCCGACCGTATTGGAGATGATCTGCGCGTAATAATATCCGGGGATCCCCACCCGGAAACCAGCGATAAAGAGAATCACACATCCCATATAAAGCGCGGAGACGATCAGCGCGATGATGATATACGGCAACGCTTTGTTCTGGATCCGCAGCAAACCCAGCGCATAGGTGTAAACCGCCACCGGCACCAGTGCGCCGAACGCCAGCCGGATCACGCCGGTATAAGAAGAATCGGCAAACAGGTTTTGCGCAAAAAGCGGGCTGAGAAAGATGGAAAGCAGCGCGACAGCCAGCCCGGTCAGCAGAACAAATATCATCGTCGTCGAAACCAGTCCTTTCCGGTCTTGTTCCGTCGTGTTTCCGTCATAGAAAAAGCGGTAAAGCCCGCTCATGGTGTTCAGACCGATCAGCAATGAGAAATAACCGGTGGTCGCTGTGATGACTTCAATGGATCCATATTCCTGGGAAGAAAGGACCCGGGTCATGATCGGCAGTGTAATCAGCCCGGCTGCCTGGGAAAGCGCGCCGCCGATCCCATACAGGAACATATTTTTGAAAACGGTATTCTCTTTCTGCTCTTCGCTCAAGTTGCCTCCGCCAGCAGTTTGAAACTCTGGAAATTCTCTCGATTAAGCGGGAATTTTATTTTCGCATTCCGAATTGCTGTTCTTCCACAGGCTCAATTGTATTCTATTTTTAATTTTGCTCGGACAAACCGGAACGCTTATATGGACAGCCGCCGAAAAAGAGAAACGGTACGCGTGGCTTGGCATATGGAAAAAACACCGGGGCTATTCGTTTTATGCTGAGAACGGGTTTTATCAGTTTGGCAAACACATGTTTGACATGGGTGAAGAAGAACAACCTGATGACTCCACGAAAAGAGAGTTATGAATGATTACAGGCGGGTTATCTGTTCAAACGCTTGTATCGTGCGTTATTTACGGCATTCCTGACGATCCGGATTCATGTTCACAGGCCATTTTCCTTTATAATCAACAGCATGATTCAGAATCTGCTTCAAAAGAAAAAGCTGCTGCAAATCGGAATGCTGCTGCCGGTTCTGGCAATCGCGGCCCTGCGGCTGCCCGCGGTTCAGGCCCCGCCGAGTTCATTCGGCAGCGTGATCGGGCCCTATAAAATTTCCACCATCGTTCTTTCCGCGTGTTTTTTCCTGTTCTTTTTGGATCTGTACCGCAGCGGTCCATCCGCAAAAGTCCTGGCAGCCTGGGGCTTTTTTTTCACCGGGATCTGTTGGGGACTGGGGATCTATCTGTATCACTACGTCAGTCCCGACACTGCAGGCTTCCGGTCGGCTGAAAAATGGTCCTTCATTGGTATCATCCTTCTTTTCTGCGGGCTCATCCTCAGGATCCGCTCATTCTTCA
This sequence comes from uncultured Anaerolineaceae bacterium, assembly GCA_937890875.1. Lineage (GTDB taxonomy): Bacteria > Chloroflexota > Anaerolineae > Anaerolineales > Anaerolineaceae > Flexilinea. The sequence continues at coordinate 4,270 of CALAEB010000073.1, forward strand.
GAGAAGCGCGTTTCGAAGCTGTCTGTTCGCAAAAAACGCTGCTGATCGGCATGTTGGTTTTCGTCATCCTCAGCCTGCTCCCGATGCTGCAAAGCGGTTTTTATTGGGATGACGCCTATTTTTCGGCGCAGAACGTGGCAATGCGTGTAACCGGAACGTCTGTTCTGCAAAAAGTATGGAATGAAGTCCTCCATTACGGAAGCATCGGGCGGATCAACCCTTTCGCCACATTCCAATTTCTGATGTTCTATATTTTTCCCAATCCGGTTTCTTATAAAACCGCGATTTTCCTGTTAGTGCTGCTGGATTGTTTCCTTTTTTACATTTTTTCCAAAAAACTCACCGCGAATGAAACGATGCCGCTGCTGCTGTTGCTGATCTTTCCGTTATGCGTCCAATTCAGGGTCTATCATGATCCGATACTCTCTTACTACGGGTTGATGCAGATCATGTTTGCCGAGTTGATGCTTGCGCTGATCTTTTTCCTGAAATTTATCGAAAGCGGCCGCGGCCGGTCCCGGATTTTCAGCCTGATCTTTTTCACCATCGGCCTGTTATCCTACGAAATGGCTTACCCGCTGATCCTTTTGTTTCCGCTGATCTCCTGGTCCCGAAGAAAGAGCCTTTCCGGCTGCATCCGGGACTGCCTGCCGTTCGGCATTATCGGATCGATCCTGCTGGCCGCGTCCATGGCGCTCCGGCTCTCCGCTGCCGGTACAGCGCAAGCTTATGCGGGAACAACTTTCAGCCTGCAGGCCGGAGATTTTTTTCCGGCCTGGCTTTACCAGACCATCGCCGCATTTCCGTTCAGCTACCGGCTGGCCGACACCGGAGCGTTGCTCGGCAGCCAATGGATCAAGGAACACACCATTTTTGAAAACAGCTGGCGCGGTTTTTTCGGCGGGATCCGCTGGACTGACCTGGCTGGGCTGGCAATCGCCAGCTTGCTTTTCTCTCAGATTCAAAAAAAAGGGCTGCGGATCAAAATTAAAGCGGAATACTGGCTGTTCGGACTGTCACTGCTGCTGCTTTCCGGCGTTACCATCGCCTTCAGTGAGAAATATCAGCACCAGCTTCTGCTTGGGATCGGATACCTGCCGGTCTATTATGAATACTTTGCCGCCGTGATCCTGATCGTCCTGTTGGCGGTCGCCCTTTTCCGATTTCTGCGGCGGTTTGTGCAGAGAGATGTGATTCTGAGCGTCTTTTTTGCCGCGTTCGCGGTGCTCTATCTGTATAACAATCAGACTAACCGGCATGTGGTCGAACTGTTAAATCAAAGTTTTCTGTATCCCCGGCAGACGGGAGAAGCGGCTTTGCAGAGCGGAATCCTGCGTGATTTTGACCCGGAAACCTCCATTTTGGTCAGCAATAATCCGAATGCTCACTGGGAGCATGGCTGGATGCAGGAGCCGTACCAGGCGGATTTTTACACGGCCAACAGCGGTTCGGTTCTCTCCCCGCTGGGAGTTCCCGAGTTCAGAGACCTGATCACGGATGGCCAGCCGGAAACCGGGCGATTTTTGCCGAAAAACACTTATGTGATTGAATATACCGGGACTGCACAGACCGGCTTGGCAAAATACGGCAAGATCGTTGAGACCGGTTTCGACCCCGATGACCGGCCTGTGCTGCATGGGCCGATCGTCAAAGAAGTGCTGTTCTTCGTTTACGGTGATCAGACGATACCGGATACACTGACCTGGAAGACCTGGAACGGCGCCGGACATGAAAGAAAAATTACCGATAACTGGCTGATTGCCACCCATCCCAAAGGCCGTCTGTATAAGCTGGATTTTCAGGAAGCCGTCCAATTGGATTCAATCGGACTGACCGGATATCAATAATATGCGCAAGCTTTTTCCCATTCTTTGTCTGGCTACCGCTTTCGGCTGTTTTCTGCTGCCGATCGGCGGATTTGTCAGCGGTTCGCGCCAGGCCGCCTGCCTGATACTCGGGCTTACGTTGCTCATCTGTGGAATCGACGGTTTGCTCTCCGGCAAAAGACCGTACCGGACGCTTGCCTGGGGGCTGATCTGGATCGGCATCCTGCGGGAGGCGTTCAGCCTGGTTCAGAGTTCGTTCCCCCGGCTCCAGCCGATCCTGGAGAAAACACAGCATCTTTCTTTCATTTTTTGGTTCTGTCTGTTTTCAGGAATCGGGCTGTTGGTTTATCCGCTGGTTCTGCCATCCGGGACAAAAGTTCCCGCGTTCCGCAGCCCATCCATGGGGACAACGCTGCTGTTTTCCTTCCTGCAAAAATGGAGCCCCGAAATCCTGATTCTGGGGATCACAATCCTGTCACTTAGTCCGCTGCTGGACAGCGGTTATTACTGGGATGACGCTGTCAACGCCACCGCCTACCTGTATGAAAAACAGGATGGACTGCCGCTGATCCGGAATCTCCTGATTTTCATGCGGAAGTATATCGAACTCGGACGGATCAATATTCTCTCCTGCTATTATTATTTTCTTTTCATGATTGAGAATGTTGCGATTTATAAGGCTGTCATCATCGGACTGGTTTGCAGCAATGTGCTGCTGCTCGGGAATGTCGCCCGTGAGGCCGGGGCTTCCCGCCGCCTCAGCCTTTTGGCAATGCTGCTGATTCCGGTGCTGATCCAATTCCGGGCTTATCAGGACCCGGTTACCGGTTTCTATGGCCTGATGCAAATCATCCTGCTCGAATTGCTGCTGACTGTCCGCTTCCTTCTCCGGCATCTGCGCACAGGGAGAAAGAAGCACCTGATCCTGAGCCTGCTTCCGTTCACAGCCGGGCTGCTGACGTATGAAGTTTGTTTTCCGTTCATCCTGATGATCCCGCTGATCGTTTTGGCCGAGACCCGCAGCCTGAAAAAAGCAGTCCGCCTCAGCATTCCTTATGCCGCGATCGTGACGGTCTGCCTCGGGATGATCTTTTTCGTGCGGACGCATTATGCGCAGGGAACCACCTATGCCGGCGTCGCGTTCAGCCTGAACCCGGAACTGATTCTGAAAACATACGCTTATCAGCTGTTTGCCGCTTTGCCGCTCAGTTTCTACGCCGCAGGGAAACAGCTGGCGATCATGGGCACGACTTATCTGGCTGCGGACGCATTGCAATATACGCTACCCGGATTCCTCAAAGCGCTGTCGCTGCCGGACTTTTTCATCCTGGGTTTAACCGCGCTGGCAATCGTTCGGATCGCCGGAAAAGGACAAACCGAGGACAAAACTCCGCCGCGGCTGACACTCATCGCGCTCGGGTTTTCCTTCTGGCTCCTGCCGGCAGTCACCATCGCGGTCAGCCAGCGATACCAGGGACAGTTGTACCCCGGATTGGGATATCTGCCGGTTTACCTGGAATACTTCGGGGTCAGCCTGCTGCTGGTTGGGCTGGGGAGTGCTCTCCGCGCAAAACTCCCGGCGGAAAAAAGCCGGCTTTTCAGCCTGCTGGCCGCCTTTGCGCTCCTTTTATCAATGGCGCTTAATCTGCAAAACAACCGGAAACTGGTCGAGCTGTTAAACCGCGAATTTCTGTACCCGCGGCAGCCCGGCGAACGCGCGCTTCAATCCGGGCTGCTGGCCTTTCTTCCTGAGAAAAGCACGCTGATTTTTGCCAATCCGGGCCGTTACATCTGGGAAGCGGATTGGAACGAACAGGGCCGTTACCTGGAATTTGCCTCGATTTACAACCGGCGGGATCTGAAAACGGATGAAATCACGCCGTTGGGAAAGAGCCGGTTTCTGGACCAGTTCCGGCAGCATATTTCGGAAACAGGAGAAATGATACTGCCGCAGATAGAGAATTACCACATCCTGACCTACGGAGGAGACGCCAGACGAGGACTGGCAAAAATCGGCCATGTCAATCAAATCCGGACCAATCCCGCAGGTTCGGAAATTGAACAGACGCTGACCGACACTGTCCTGTTTTTCCTCAGCGGGAATTTGTCGGATCATACCCAAATCACGTATCAGACTTCAGGCGGGGAGACCGTTTACCTGCCGGTCCAGGAGGCCTGGCAGGTCCGGCGTTCCCAGGACGGGATTCTGTTCCAGCTTCATCCCAAAGATGAAATCATCTTCGAAACGCTGGATTTTTATGGATTTTAGCGCCTGAAGTCCGGATTTTTCCACAAACAAGAAGGCATTCATCATCCAATCCCGGAAAATCTTCTACTAGAATTGCGTTAAAATGCAAGTGAATAATGTCAGACAATTAAGCGAAATCCGTCATTGGCCAGTTTTCTAAAAAAAATATACACTAAAAACGGATAATGGACTTGCTGTCATTGATTCCATTACAACATATGCATAAAAGGGAGAATAACTTAGGATGAGTGATGAAATCAATCCGTTTGAATTAGCACAAAAACAATTCGATCATGTGGCGGACATGCTGGATCTGGATGAAGAGATCCGGGCCTATTTACGCTGGCCGAAAAAAGAATTTCATGTTCGGATCCCGGTCAGAATGGATAATGGTGAATTAAAAATCTTTGACGGTTACCGGGTTCAGCATAATGATGCGCTGGGACCGAACAAAGGCGGGCTGCGTTTTTTCCAGGGCGAGACCTTTGACACAGTCCGTGCGCTTTCCACCTGGATGACCTGGAAATGCGCAGTGGCAAACGTACCGCTCGGCGGAGGCAAGGGCGGGGGGGTTGTCGATCCGACCTTATTGAGCGATCATGAAAAAGAACGCCTGCTGCGCGGTTACGTCCGCCTGCTGTGGAAGAATTTTGGTCCGCGGACCGATGTCCCGGCGCCGGATATGGGTTCGAATGCCCAAATGATGTGCTGGTTCATGGATGAGTACTCGGAACTTTCAGGGCAATACACGCCCGGGGTCGTCACCGGGAAACCGGTGGGAGCAGGCGGGTC
>CALAEB010000074.1 GCA_937890875.1 uncultured Anaerolineaceae bacterium
AGCAAATTCATCCCATTGTTCAGTATCCCAAGCGAAGCTACGCCAAGCAGTGTCCCGAACACATTTCCTCTCCCGCCGGACATACTGGCGCCCCCCATAATTGCAGCCGCAATTGCCCAATTATTGGAATCAAGTCCTAATTGTGTCGTTGAGCTGTTCAACCGGGAAGCGAGAAGCACGCCGGATAAGGCAGCCAAAAAGCCGCTTATCATAAAAGCGAATATTTTGTTCCGCTCGACATTGATTCCGGTAATATATGCGGCTTCCGCATTCCCGCCGATCGCATACATATTTCTCCCCAATTTCGTATACTTCAAGGTCATATGCAGTATCAGCGCGAAAAAAAGAACCACGACAATCGGCGTCGGGATAAACCCCAAAATTGAACCATCGCCCCAGAAAGTAAAAGCATCATCTTTGCCGGCGAAAGATTGCTGCCCCGTATAGGTGAGCATTAAACCTTTGACCAGTATGATTGTGCCTAACGTTGTAATAAACGGGACAACTTTTCCTTTTGTAATCAGTAACCCATTAGTTAATCCGATCAGAATTCCGAAAACCAGGGCAACACAGACAGCCAGGTAGGTCCCATGCGGCTGCAATCCGATCGTCAGCGCAGCAGCCATGGAAAGAACGGAACCGATTGAAAGGTCAATCCCTCCTACAATCAGGACAGTCGTCAAAGCCAAGCCGAGCGGGATATCAAAAGATATCTGCCGGGTTACATTGTGTATATTTAACGCATTCAGAAAAAGACTGCCCTTGGTGATTCCAAAGAATAAAATGAGTGCCAGGAAAAGTAAAATGATGTTTTGCTGCAAAACGGACTGTTTGATTTTCTTTAACATTTTATTCACCTTCGGCTCATCTCCAAAATTCCATCCGCACAGACGACAGTCAGAAAAACCAGACCTTTGGCTATTTGCTGCGCTTCATATGGGATGTTCAACAGGATCAGCAGATTATTAATCACTCCCAAAATCAGAATGCCAATAATCGTTCTTACCGTTCCGCCCTTTCCGCCATAAAGGCTGGTTCCGCCCAAAACCGACACAATCAATGAGTCAAACTCCATTCCGACTCCGGCATTCGCGACAGTGCTCCCCGTTCTCGCTGTCATCACCAGCCCGGCCAACCCTGCGCAAAAGCCACAAAACATATAGGCGCAAAATTTGATCCCATTGACTTTTATGCCTGAATATCTGGCAGAATTTTGATTCAACCCGATTGCGAATAAATGTCTTCCCATCACGGTCTTTCGAAGAATTATTTCTATAATGACAGCCATAATCAAGAAGATCAGAACCGAATAATGGATTTTTCCGAATAATTTACCGCGCCCCAGGATAAGAAATGCTTCGATCTCAGCGTACCAGGTTTTTGACTGCGTCAAAATAAGATTAATCGAATAAACCAAGGCACTTGTCCCGAGCGTAACCAGAAATGCATTCGCATTGGTCAAAATAATGATCAGGCCATTTAACACACCGATCAGCACACCGGCAAGTAAACCGCCCGCAACAGAGACGAAAAGGCCGGCCCCCTGGATTTGAAGCATGACTGTTGTTATCCCGGAAAGCCCCACGATATAGGCGACTGACATGTCAAAATTTCCGGTTATCATCAAGAGCGTTTGTCCAACTGCAATAATTCCTAATACGGAAATCCCCCATAAAATGTTGAGCAAATTCCGCTGCGTAAAAAACACAGGTGAAATTAATGCTCCGATCAGGATCAATAGAATAAGAATCAAAATTGCAGGATAATTGATAAAAAAATTCCTGATCCTCTTTACGGGTCCTGTCGCAGCGAATTCAGACATCCCTTCCGTCATATTTTTTCCCCAGTCTTCATTGTTCCAATTTGTGCCCTATCTTGACCGGTTGCATATAATGCGATCAATTCTTCACTGGCGTCCGCTTTATCAATAACAGAACAAATTCGTCCCTGG
>CALAEB010000075.1 GCA_937890875.1 uncultured Anaerolineaceae bacterium
TTTGGTCTTCCGGAAATTGATCGAAAAGATCAAACCAGCGGACCGTGTCCGCTGCTGTCGTCCAGTTGTCTTTCCCGCTGGCGGGATCCGGCCGGTTCATCATTTTCCGTCCCAGATGGGTATCCGACAGCCCGAAATCTTCCCTGAAAACCTGATTGATCCGGTCCATGCCGAGCCGGTTAATCACCAGGTTGGTGCAGAAATTATCGGAGGTGGCGATCATCATGGTGAGAATGTCGTTATAGGCCAGTTTCCGTGTGCGGAACAAGTAGGAAAATCCGGCCCCTTGAACAACCGGCTCATCTCCAAAATCGCACAATTCATCACTGGAGACAAAACCCTGCGCTTCCAGTGCGGTCCACACATAAAGAATCGGCACTTTTATGATGGACGCGGTCAAAAACCGGTAATCAGCCGGCCGGTTGGACAAAAGGATCGGTTCCGCCGCCGGATCGGAATAGTAAAAGGCGTAAGCACCCTCGTTCAGGGATTCGCAAGTCGTTCGTATTTCATCTCGCTTCATATCAGGTCTCGTAGTTTCAAAGTTATAATTTCAATTGTAAACGGATTTTTCGCCGCGCAGCAGCGATGCCGGGAATTCAGCCGATGAAGTTCCGATTCAGATCAAACGGGAGAAAGACTTTTTTTTGCGCTTATGCCGTTCGGTTTAAACGCAAAAATTTGTTTGCCAAAAGTTGAATTGACGCGCCGGCACAAACAGGGGTTCGAAATACGGAGCTGTGCTCGATAAAAAGAGAAACCACAGGTTACCAGTCCGAAATTTTGGTTGGGCTGTCAAAAGCATAAAGTTCCCCCAAAAGAACTATTGGATGTTCTGTTTTCAACAATCTGACTTTTTGACGCCCCAACCAAATTTCGAATTGTTGAAAAAAAATACGAAAGGAATCGCTTCATGATTTATCATATCTGCAAACGGACTGAATGGGAACAGGCAGCCAAAACCGGCATCTATCAGCCGGATGGCTTCGAACAGACAGGATTTATTCATTTCTCCTTCGAATTCCAGATTCAGGAGACAGCAGCTCGTTTCTTCGCCGGCCAGAACGATCTCGTTCTGCTGGAAGTTTCGGAAAGAAACGATCTCGCGGTCCGCTTCGAACCCGCGGCAGACTCCAAAGAGGTTTTTCCGCATTATTACGCGCCGTTGCCGGTCGGAAAAGTCCTGCGGGTCATTGACTTCGTCCCTGAAGCCGTCAAACGTTCAACGTTTAATCATTCAGCGTTCCCTTCAATCGAACCGCAGAAATTACAATGGGTTGAGGACATCATCCAGTCCGCCCTGTCGGCTGTCGATCACTATCAGGCGGTAAAAAACCGGATGAAACTTGAAGATGGACGGCTTTTTGTTTTTCAGGACGAATACGATTTATCCGCTTTCGAGCATATCTATCTGATCGCGATCGGGAAAGCCGCGCAAAAAATGGCCAAAGCCGCGGAGGATCTGCTCGGCGGGCGCATTACAAAAGGCATCATCCTGACCAAACATATCGACCCCGGCATTACGTTCCCGGTGAAATACGAGTTGCTCACCGGCGGGCATCCGGTCCCGACCGAAGAAAGCATTAACGGCGCAAAAAAGATCCGGGCCTTGGCTGAAAGCGCGAAAAATGGGGATCTGGTGCTCTTTTTTATCTCAGGCGGCGGATCCGCGCTGATGACGTTGCCGGAAGACGGCATCACACTGGCGGAGATGCAGGAATGCTCCCGGCTCCTGCTTTCCAGCGGAGCAACCATCCATGAATTTAACACCGTCCGCAAACACCTGGACAGCGTCAAGGGCGGGAAGCTGGCACAGGCGGCGAAAAACGCCGCTGTTCTGACCTGCATCCTTTCCGACGTTGTCGGCAGTCCGCTGGACATCATCGCTTCCGGACCGACCGTTCCTGATCCGGCGACTTACGCCGATGCGCTGGCCGTCATTGAGAAATACCGCCTGGCCGAAAAGCTGCCGCCGTCCATCTTAGCCGTGCTGCAAAAAGGACTGCGCGGTGAACTGTTGGAAACGCTCAAACCGGACGAACCGGGATCTGAACGTCTCCGCAGCTATCTGCTGGCGGAAAACCGCACAGCAGCGGAAGCGGCCGCCGAAAAAGCACAGACGTTTGGCATATCGCCGCTGATCCTGACCACTGAACTGACCGGAGAAGCCCGCCAGGCCGGCAATTTTCTCAGCGCGATTCTGTCGGAGCTTAGCCGCGGCCCTTCCTTTTTGCCGAAGCCAGCGCTGGTCATCGCCGGGGGAGAAACAACCGTTACCGTAAAAGGAACCGGGAAAGGCGGGCGGAATCTGGAAACCGCGCTCGGTGCAGTACAGCCGCTAAGTGGCATAGAACGTGTCCTGCTGGTCACACTGGCCACCGATGGCGAGGACGGCCCGACCGACGCGGCCGGCGCGGTCGTGAGTGGTGAAACCTGCCGGCGCG
>CALAEB010000076.1 GCA_937890875.1 uncultured Anaerolineaceae bacterium
CATTAATCCGGTGGCAGAAGCTCTCCCCCCAGCGGTCTTTTTCCCGCCGGACGGTCAGCGTCCGCAGTCCGATCCGGCGCTGCCAGGTATCCAATACTTTCCCTTCAAGGAACAGCTCGGCGCGCACGGTGTACAGCGGCTGTTCTCCCAGCCCATGTGGCCACCAAAGCGCCGGGTTGGGGATGATCAGCGGTTCCTGATCGGTTCCTTCGATCCGGCTGCCGTCCGGCGCGGTGACGCTGATTTTCACTTCATACGGCTGGATATCAACCAGGTCCAGTTCAACATCCAATGAAAGCGCGACTTTCCCTTCGCTGTGCCGCTGCCGGATGTAGATATTGCCAAAGCGGGCGTGTTCGAAACCGATCAGCGATATATCCCGCCAGATGCCGGCGTCCGGCAGCCGGGCGCCCCAATCCCAGCCGAACATATAGTGCGCTTTGCGCAGATGGACGAAGCCTTTCATGGCGTCCGGGGAACCTTCGTAGGGATGTTCGGCGTAGGTCTCACGGATAAATTTCGTGGGGGAAGCAAAAGCGATTTCGATTTCGTTTTCACTGCCGCGGAGCAGGTCTGTTACCTCAAATTCCCAGATGCGGTGCATGTTGGCGGTCTCGCCGATCACTTGCCCGTTCAGCCGGATTGTCGCAAGCGTGTCCAATCCCTCACAGCGCAAGAGGATCCGGTCAAGGTTCAGCAGTGATTCCGGGACATCGAATTTTCGGGTGAAAGTGTAATCCTCTTCCATCCGCGCCAGCGCCGCCATCTCATTATCCCGGTAGAAAGGGTCTGCCATTTCACCGGCTGCCAGCAGCGTGCTGTAGACCGATCCGGGGATAATGGCGGGGATGCGGTTGTTCCCTTTTCCGGTGCTCATGCTCCAGTTCCCGTTCAGGCTTTGTTTTTCCATCGGATGTGCGGCTCCTTTTCTTGATTAAAGCTGTTTGACTGATTCGCCTTTCAGAATTTCGCCTTTGACGATAATTTGCTTGGGGATGTATATTTTCGGATTTTGGATTGCCTCGATCAGTTCAACGGCGGCTTCTTTGCCGATCCGCTCCGAATCCTGATAGAGTGTTGTGAGTTTCGGGCGGAGGACCTGGGAAAGGTAAATCCCGTCATAGCCGACCACGCTGATATCTTCCGGAATGGAGAGCCCTCGGTGCTCAATTTCGTTCATTCCGCCGACATAGGCGAAATCATCCGGGTAGAGGATACAGGTGGGCGGATCGTTCAGGTTCAGTAATTCGCGGGTTGCCTGTGTACTCGTCGGCGGATCATGGTATTTCGCCGGTTTAACGTATCCTGTCGGAACATGGAGGTCAAGCGCGCTGCAGGTTTGATAAAAGCTGGCCAGCCGTTTTCTGGTCACCACCGTGTCCTCTCCATGAATGAAAGCGATTTTCCGGTGCCCCTTGTCATGGACATATCGGATAAGGTTGCTCATATCCTGAATGTTGTCGGAGAGGATCGCGGTGCGGTGGTCAAAAGCGTAATCGACGGATACCATCGGAATTTCACTCTGGGCCAATTCCAGCACTTCCGGATTGGCAAAATTTGAACAGGCCAGCATAATCCCGTCGCATTGGCGATACCGGCAGTGATCCAAATAAGTTCTGGAGCAGTTATTGATAAAAGTGATTTCATAATCCTGACGCTCGGCTTCAACCTTAAAACTGTTGAGCAGGCTGGCAAAATATTCATGTGTCAGGCCGCTGGCCATATGCTGATGAAATATGACGCCCAGATTATACGTCCGCCTTGTCTTCAGCGCCCGTGCCGCCGCATTGGGGAAATATCCCATCCGTTTGGCGATTGCACGAATTTTTTCACCCGTTTCCTTTCCGATATCCGTGCCACCATTCAGCGCTTTACTGACGGTTGCGGAAGAATAACCGCATTCTTTGGCGATATCTTTAATGGATATCATTTTGTATTTTTCCCTCATACGGCTGCAACTGTGAAACAATTTAATAAGATTCGTAAAAAATGGTCCGAGGTTTTCATTTTAATGAATGAGCGATCTCCCTGATTTATATTGCTGATGATAACGCGGTGATTATAAAAAAAATAAGTGGCTTAATCGTTTACGTAAATTGATTGTAAAATGGAAATGGATAATCAGGGAATGGATTAAAGATATATTTCAATTGTTATTAAGAAATGACATTTATCATGATTTTAACAGCCGGAAATATTCCATCCGGAATTCATACCGCTCATTCTCCGCTTTTTTCTTCGCAAAGTGCCGGCAGCCGGAAATATGATTCGGGTGTCAAAAGTATGGAAATATCATCCTGAGCGAAGGAATCTTCAAACTGCATAAAAGAGCATTTTGTCTCAAAATTCCGTCAAAATGGAGAATTTTTTCAAATTAAATACAGTTTGAATATTTCTCCACCTCGAACGCAGTGAGTACAGCGTACGGCGCGGTGTTTCTGAACACCGCTTGCGAGAATCGAAATGACATTTTTTTTGATAAATTTACTTTTGCCACTTCAATCAGATATTGGAGGCGCTTTCGAGCCAAACGAAAGGTTTGCGGATGTCATCAGGAATATTGATAAAAAACAAGACGCCCTGAATTTTTCAGAGCGTCTTCGCACATATTTTTTATGGAGAAGGGAATCAGCGTTGGATCCGGCCCGATTTGTCGCCTTTCATCAGATTCAGGATCTCTTCTTCCGTTGACAAATTAAAATCCATTTCGGTTGTCTGTTTCAGGCAGGAGGCCGCGGTTGCGTATTCGATCACGCTCTGCGGATTCCAGTCTTTTTTTAGCGCGTAAATCAATCCCGCCGAAAACGAATCACCGCCGCCCACCCGGTCAACCAGGTGGATATTATATTTCCGGGACTGGTAACAGGTATTTCCGGAATAAAGCAGGGCGGACCAATTATTTTCCGAAGCGGAAATGCTTTCCCGCAGTGTAAAAGCGACTTTTTCGATATGGTATTGTTTCGACAACTGTTCCGCGATACTCGCGTAACTGGAGAAATCCAATTCCCCCGCGGCGATATTGGTATTTTCCGGCACAATCCCCAGCATTTTGGCGGCGTCTTCCTCATTCCCGATCAGGACATCAACATATTTCACCAGCTTTTTCATCACGGACTGCGCTTTTTCTTCGGACCACAAAGCCGACCGGTAATTCAGGTCGCAGCTCACCCGCAGCCCGGCCGAAGTTGCCGCCTGACACGCGTCCTCAACAATTTCCGGCAGCGCTTCACCCAGTGCAGGCGTTATTCCGGTGAAATGGAACCAGTCCGCACCTTCAAAAATGGCGTCCCAGTCGAAATTTTCGCGTTGCGCCTCGGCAATCGACGTATGTTTCCGGTCGTAGACAACTTTTGAAGGCCGCTGGGATGCGCCGCGTTCCAGATAAAACGTACCGATCCGCTCTCCCCCGTGGGCAATGAATTTTGTTCCGACTGAAAACCGTTTGAGCGATAAAACGGCGGTGTCCGCAATTGCGTTGGCCGGGAGCCGGGTCACAAATTCCGTGTCGACGCCGTTCAGGCTCAGGCTGACCAGGACGTTCGCCTCGGCCCCGGTGTAATTGACTTCGAAACAGGCGGCCTGCAGGAAGCGCTGATATCCGGGCGGACTCAGCCGGAGAATGAAATCGCCAAAACCGACTACTTTTCCCATGGCTGTTCCTGTTTAAAGCTTCGCGACAATGTCGGTGAGTTTTTTGGCGTACGCTTCGATCTCGTCAAATTTGCCTTCGGCGATCAGCTTTTTATTGCAGAGCTGTCCGCCGATTCCGGCGCCCAGAATTCCGAGGGACAAATAAGCCTCCAGGTTTTCGGCTGAAATTCCTCCGGTCGCGATAATTTTCAGATGGCTGATCGGAGAGAAAATGTCTTTGATGTATCCTTTCCCCAAATAGTCACAGGGGAAGAGCTTGATATAATCCGCGCCCGCGTTATGGGCCGTCATGATTTCTGTCGGGGTCATCGCACCGGGAATTGAAACCATCCCCAATTCATTGGTGGCCTGAATCACGTCAATATCCGTATTGGGAGCGACAATATATTTTGCGCCCGCGTTCGCCGCGGCTTTCGCCTGCTCGCGTGTCAAAACGGTTCCGGCGCCGATGACCATTTCCGGGTAGCGCTGGCTGAGTTGGCGGATCGCTTCGCTTGTGTTCTGAATGGCATCGGGATCGGTCTGGTCATAAGTGACTTCCAGCAGTCCGATGCCGCCTTTCAGGATGGCGCCGGCAAAATTATAGAGCGGTTCCCCGTTGATTTTCCTGGCGATGGCGATAATTCTTTTGGCTTCGATGATGTTTTTTATTTCCTGTTTCATTTTCCGTTCCTTTGCCTGTTTGGGAGGCTAAGCTCAATTGTTTCAACTAATCCCTGTATGAGCAGCAATTCAAAAAGATTCTCCTTTTTTGAATTCCTGCTGAACAAACGGATTAAATTGGCCGGTAAAAATAAAAAAAGCTTATTTGGGTTTTGTGTACCCCATTCGCAGTGATAATTGTTCTGCGGCTTCCCGCAGCTTGACCAGGATTAAATCCAATTTGTAGTTTTTTAACAAGTCGGTCCGGGTGATGCTCATTGCCGCGATCGCTTTGCGCGTGAAATCAAAAATCGGGACGGCCACGCACTGACTGTTCTCCACATGTTCCCCGTGGTCAATCGCGTATCCATCCACCCTGGCCTGTTCGACTTCGCGGGCTAACTCCCCGTAATTCGTGATCGTTTTCGAGGTTCTTTTTTGATAGCTGAGCGACCTGCCGATCTTTTCCGCTTCTTCCGGTGGCAGCTGAGACAGCAGAACTTTGCCCAATGCGGTGCAGTACAGCGGTTCCCGTTTCCCGATTTGAGAGTACAACCGGATACTGTTGAACTGCTCGATCCGTTCCAGGTACATTACTTCATTATTTTCCAGGACTCCCAGGTAGGACACACAGGAAAACGTGGAGGCGAGGTTGTGCATGAACGGCACGGCCTCTGTTTTCAGCACAATCTTGTTTAAATAAACGCTTGCGATTTCGATGAACTTATACCCGAGGACGTACATGTTGGTCTGTTCATCTTTTTCGATGTAATGCCGTGACGAGAAGGTGCTGAGAATCCGGTAAACCGTGCTTTTCGGCAGATCGGTTCTGCGTGACAGTTCGGTGATGCTGAGCCCGGCTTCCGACGTGGCCAGCTGTTCAATGATGTCCAGCGCACGGTCGATTACCTGCACTTGGGGAAGTTCGTTTTTCTTATCCATAACGCGGAAAATTATATCATCAAATCCACATTGTGAAACATGTTTTTGAAATATAGGCGTTGGTTCATATCGTTATCATAAAAAAAATGTGATTAATTTCTTAAATGTCGTAAATATCTTTTTGAAAACGCTTTGTTTTGTGTTCCCGGTGTCCGGGAATCTCTTGTAATCGGACCAGGAGCATGATATACTTTGAGAAATCTGGAATGTTGTTCCACGATGCGGAACATAAAACTCAAATATTTTACTAGCAGATATCCATACGGCATTATCCACCAAAAAATCAAAGGGATCGCTCCTGTCCGGGAAGATCCAGACGGATGACTTTTTTTGTAAACGGTGTTGTTCAGCAAATTACGGTTTGCTGTTTTAGTCAAAAACTCGATGGAGGAAAGAAGCATGAAGAAGTTTTTCGCAGTATTGTTTGTTTTTGTGTTTTTCACGGCGCAGTTGGGCGTGTTTGCTGTCAGCGCGGCAGAAACCGGTGAAACACTGAAAATCGGGGTTGTCAGTCCGATTTCCGGTAACAGCGCGTTAGCGGGCAAGTATATTGTCAACGGTGTCAAATTACTTGAAAACACCCTGAATGAGG
>CALAEB010000077.1 GCA_937890875.1 uncultured Anaerolineaceae bacterium
GGGCTGGCCACACCTGAAACCGTCTACAAATCATCTCCGGTCAACACGGAAGGGCTGACTTTCCTGAATCCTTACGAAACCGGAGCGAAGTTGGAAGCAATTCTGCGCCCGCATGTCGACCTGGTTGTTGCACTGGCGCACCTGGGTCTTGACGGCGGAAGCGAATTCACCAGCGAAGGGCTGGCTGAAGCTGCTCCCGGCATCGACATCATCATTGACGGTCACAGCCACACTGAACTCCCGACCGGACTGCAGGTCGGCGATACACTGATCGCCCAGGCCGGAGAACATGGCCGGTTCATTGATCAGATCGAAGTCGTTTTCTCCGCAGGCGAAGCCCGCACCGACCGGCTGGCCATCGAATCAAAATCTGTCAAGCTGGTGACCTATGAAGATTTGCTGGAGCTGGAACCGAATCCGGAAATTGTCGAAGTGATCGATGAAATCCAGGCTGAAATCAACGTCGTCACGGAAGAAGTGATCGGGCATACCAGCGTAGACCTGGATGGCGAGCGTAAATCAAACCGCAGCCGCGAGACGAATCTCGGCGATCTGGTCGCGGAAGCGATGCTGACTGAAACCGGCGCCGATATCGCGATGACCAACGGCGGCGGTATCCGGGCCTCCATTCCTGCCGGGGATATCACCCTCGGACAGGTGATCACAACTTTCCCGTTCGGCAATTATGTTGTGACCATCGAAACAAGCGGGCAGGACCTGATCGACGCCATGGAAAACGGGCTCAGCGACTATCCTGAACTGAAAGGCGCTTTCCCGCAGATCGCCGGGTTCCGTGTTGTCTTCGATCCTTCAAAAGATGCCGGCAGCCGCGTTGTTGAGCTGACAGTCGGCGGCGAACCGGTCGATCCGGAAGCAACTTATGTCCTGGCGACCAACAATTTCTTAGCGATCGGCGGCGACCAATACACCATGTTCGCTGACAATAAACTGGCAGGCGAATTCGGCGCGCTTGACGAAGTGCTGGCTGATTATCTGTCCAGCCACGGAACCGAAGGACTGGAACTTGACGGCAGAATCGCCGTCGTTCAGTAAAAGCGAACCTCTATGCGGGCGTTTCAGATGCTGCTCACCGGGCCAACCATTTCCGCCAAATACCTCACCGACCGGCAGGCGGCCAGCAATGCGCGGAACCGATGCATTCGTCCATCCGGTATTCCGCGAGTAACGGTGACTGTGACCGTTATAATGCTTCAACCCTCGACCGCTCCGGTCCTATTGGTCTGCACTGATCCGCTCGGACCGCAACCGCCTGAATGATCAGGCTGAAAAAAACACCATACCGATCTTCCTGCCGCGGCATAAGCCGCGGCAGGATTGTTTCACCCACTATGCCCGGCAAATGAACCAGTACACAGTCGAATTTCAGGTATAAGCAGACAAACAACCGGATAATGTGGATCCGGTTTGTAAATATGCATGGTTTCTTGCAGGATTTAATTTACAGATAGAGCCGGATAGAGAGATAAGTTTCGTCTATATTCCTGTTGTTTAATAAAAAAATGCTCTTCAAATAAAGAACATTTTCGGGAATAAAATGTGGGCGCAAAGGGACTCGAACCCCCGGACCTCTTGTGTGTGATACAAGCGCTCTAACCAACTGAGCTATGCGCCCGACGTAAACAGGATTATAGCAAATCTTTTCATAACTGACAAGAAAACAGGCAAGAAATGTGTTGATGATCAGCGATGCGTTCATCCCTATAAGGTATCAGCAAAAGTGACACCCCCAGTCGTGATGTTGAGATAATCAAAGGATGAAAATAAAAATGAGTGAGAAAGAAGCAAAGCGGATCACAGTCATTCAAGCAGCGATCGAAGGAAAGTGTACGAATCAGCAGGCGGCAGAAAGGTTAGGGCTGGGAGTAAGACAGGTTCAGCGGCTGAAACGGAAGCTGGAGCGAGGCGGATCTTTCGCAGTGTTGTATGGGAATGACCTTCCAGATCGACAAAGTGAAGAACGCCATTGATCTTCTCTTTCCGGGCAGTTCTCCCTTACCGCCTGTTTTGGACGAGGACGCCGGTCAGATGCTGCAAATGTATTCTGAAAGTTTCATCCTGTAAACGAACAAAGGCATAAGTTACAACAAAACATCCCGCCGATTGACGGGATGTTTTGTTGTAATAAGATTGAAAAAAGTATTTATGGAAATTTGACAACTTGATTGAGTAAAACCAAAAACAGTCCCCATATCACCACAAACCAATTCCGATAAACGTCGAAATACCTTTTTTGATTCATTGTTTTGCAGGCCACTTTTCGTCAGTCACCCTATTGAAATATCTATCTGATCTCTCAGTTCCGGTCTACATCCAATTTTCATAATCATCCCATGGGATAGTCAAGTATCCGCTTCCAATCGCAATATCCACAGTCTGAGGGATGAACTCGCAGGCAGACGTAAAAGTAAAATCTGTAACAATATCCACAGCTCCCCATCTTTCAATCACAGCCAATACATCAGGATCATTGCCCAGATTAAATGTGTGGTGTGCCGCTTCCACAGTCATCCGATCCTGTGGGTACACCCCGCACTTTCCATACAACCCCGCGTGATAAGCCTGGATTTCCCACTTTTCACGCGTCAAATCTGCCGCACTGGTAGCTGCGCTTACAATCCCGCACACTGGATTAGACGTAATTGTTGTATACACATTCCAAAGTCCCGCCGGAAGGTCCATACCCATCTGTTCAATGGTCGCTGCCGCGTTACTGAGCGCAGTTGCCAATTCATCCAAGCCTTGCTTATACATCGCCTGATCACCCACACAAAGCGCTTCATCAATTTTTGCAGGTAGTTGACGCACTTCATTTAAGTACTCTGTTGCGGTTCCGATCAGTTGAGAAGGTGTAAGAGAATTCTCGGCATTGACCAACGCAGGCACTGACAGCAACAAAACACAGGCAATAAATAATACAAGAAAGCGCTTTCTCATCATTTTTTCTATCCTTAGTAAACTTGATTGTGTCACAAAGTATATATTTTTGACACGATTCTGTCAACAAGACCATACTGTATTTGTATAAGATTGCCATTGATGCGTTACAGGAGAAGAAAAAGAAATAACGAATAGAAAGAATCTTGTTTATCGTTGAGTCTGCGAAAGCCAAAACAAAGAAGAAACGCAATTTATATGTAAAGGACTTTTTCCAAAACTTGAATTACTGACCAGAAACAGAAAATATTTTTCTGGCGGAGGGTTCAGATCTCAAATTTCCGGCAGCAGTTTAGCCGTCAGCGGCATTTGCAACAAACCGAAAAGCACTCAGACACAACGCGGGCACAAAATGAGCGCCAAACGAACTGCGGTGAAGCACCGGTTCGCTCCCGACAGCTTCAACCTGTTTTAACGCATCCCAAAAGCTTTGGGTATAGCGCAAATTATAAATCGGTTTCGTGATCTCCCCATTTTCGATCAGAAAAGTCCCGCCGCGGGTTGTTCCCGTGACAACCGTACCAAGCGGATGCACCAGACGGTTATAATGAAACCGGGTTATCACAATACCTTTGGAGATTTTACCGATCAGGTCCTGTCTGCTGTTTTCTCCCGGTCCTACGAATAAATTGGTCGGCTGACAACGGGCTGAAATGTGAGGAGGCAAAGGCCATATGGAACTCATCACCGGTAAATTATGCCCGGTCGATTTTTTCCCAAACTGACGAGCCGCACTGTTGTCATAGACTACGTTTTTGAAAACTCCTTTCTCAACTAATGGAAGAGATTGTTTTGGAACTCCCTCACAATCGAAAGGAACGGGAAGCCCTTCAGGGGACAATCCATCATCCCAAATACTAATTTTTTCACTGAGACATTTGCTCCCCAGTCCTGTGGAATCTTGATTCATCTGTACGGCAGCCGCAGAAAATCCGTAAGCAGCCAGAAATGACAGCATCTCAGAAACGGCGTCCGGCTCTAGCACAACAGGATATTCTCCCGGATCGATGGTTCTTAATTCACTGCGTGCCATTCTGCCTGCAGCCTTTTTCGCAAGCGCTTCCCCGTAGATTGTGCTTACATCGGCGGAGCAGGCCGAA
>CALAEB010000078.1 GCA_937890875.1 uncultured Anaerolineaceae bacterium
GTCTCGGGCGGATTCATGCGAAAAACCTGTCGGAAAACATTCCCGGCGCATTATTAACAGCCGCCTGCAGCCTTGCTGAAAGCGAATTGGATTTTGCCCGCCGGACATTGAACGTAAAAGATTGCTATACGAATTTTGAGGAGATGATTACGAATGCAGATCTGGACGCGGTCGCAATCGTCACCTCGAGCGGCGTACATTGCAAACAGCTTTCATTTGCGCTGGACGCCGGATTACATGTATTCTGCGAAAAACCGCTGGGGATAACTGTCGAAGAGTGCAGGCTGGCTGAAAAAGCAGTCGAAAAAAATCCGGATCAGGTTTTCCTGCTGGGATTCATGCGGCGATTTGACCCATCCTACATTTATGCGAAAGAGAAGATTGCCAGTGGCGCCATCGGCACCCCTTATCTTGTCAAAGCAACCGGTGTTGACCCATTGAAATTCATCGAAAGCGGGTTAAAATTTGCCCCGACCAGCGGTGGGTTATTTATTGATATGGCAATTCATGATATCGATCTGATGCGCTGGTTTCTGAGATCCGATCCGGCGACGGTCTACGCGATCGGCTCCAGTTTCGGATTTCCCGCATTTACCGAGTTTGGAGACGCAGAAGCCGGCTCGGCATTATACAAATTCGAAAACGGCGCCATGGGATATATCCACGCGGGCCGAACCGCCACCCACGGGTATCACATCGAAACCGAAATTGTGGGCACAAAAGGAACCATCCGCATCAGTCCGGTTCCGCAAAAAAATCTGGCAGTTCTTTACAATGAAAATGGGGCGGTAACAGAATGTGTCGAATCATTTCCGGAACGCTTCGCGGAAGCTTATAAAAATGAGATGAATTATTTCATCGACTGCATCCGGTCAGGCGAGAAACCCGCCATCCTGGTATCTGACGGAACACGCTCCACTCAAATCGCTTTTGCCACCACGCAGTCGTTCCGGCAGGGCGAGCTGGTTGAAATTCAATATTAATACGCATCGAATCAGGTATCAATAGAGCCAAGAAAGAAGCGGTAATAAATTTTTTGTGCCATGGTTTTCACAAATTTGAAAACCATGGCACAAAAAATCATACCGTTCGTTCAGATTTCGGATTGCTGCCTGTCACCGAAATTCGCTGATTTTCCTCATCTGCTGCTTGATTTTTTCAAAAGTCTCAGGGCTGATCACATGCTCAATCCGGCACGCATCCGTTCTGGAATTTTCTTCATCCACGCCAATTGCCAGGAGATATTCCGTAAGCAGTTGGTGCCGTTCATAAATCCGCTCTGCGATTTCACGGCCCTTTGGCGTCAGTGTGATATAGTTATCGGTATCCATCTGAATATATCCGTTTTCCCGGAATTGCTTCATAGCATAGCTCACGCTCGGTTTCGAAAAATTCAGTTCACTGGCGATATCGATCGACCGAACCTCACCTTTCCGATGCTGAAGGATCAGTATTGTTTCAAGATAGTTTTCCGCTGACTCATAAATATTCATCACTTTCCTCCTTCAAATCTGATTTTTTTTTGCGAACCCGGTCTTTCCCTGCCGGTCAACTCAATTGTTCCCCCGGCAGTGCCGCTATTAAAATTAAGCTGACAACTGATGCCGTCCTGCGGAAACAAAATCAGATATGCTAATAAGATTATATACAAAAAAACACTCAATTTCCAGATGAAACAGAAATTCGAAATCTTGAAATACTTTCCGAACAAAGAAATAGATTTTGTTATTCGTTTGACCGAAACATTCGTATTTTAGGTTACCGGATAATCAAACGCCTGGCAGCCGAACCGCAGAATTCACGCTTTAGGAAAGCGAATCCCTATCGTCGTCCCAACGTTGGGTGTGCTTTTCAGCACGATTTGCGCTTTATGAATCGATGCGCCATGTTTTACGATAGACAATCCCAGCCCGGTTCCGCCGGTCTGTCTGGAGTGGCTTTTGTCCACCCGGTAGAAACGTTCAAACACCCGGTCATGGTCTTCTTCCGGAATTCCAATTCCGCTGTCAGCAACAGCGACCTCGATAAAATGAATTGATTCAGAAATGGAAATATCAATCCGGCCGCCATCCCGATTATATTTCAGCGCGTTATCGCAGATATTAAAAAACATCTCATCCAGGATCCGGCGAATGCCATAAATAACCGCCGGTTTTCCGGTCAGCGTGATATTAATACCGCGCGCTTGCGCTGAATCGGCGAAATTTTGGGAAATATCAGACAAAATCTGATATAAATCGATATATTCAAACGGCAGCTCAACCTGTTTTTCATCCAGACGGGAAAGCGTAATAATATCCGAGATCAGCGCACTCATCCGGGTTGCCTCGGAGTAAATCCGCTCCGAAAATTGGGGGACATCCGCCGCTTTCACCAACCCGTTTTTCAGCAATTCCGCATAACCGGAAATGGCCGTCAGCGGCGTTTTCAACTCATGCGAGACATTTGCCGAAAATTCCCGCCGGCGTGTCTCCGCTTCCTGTTTTTCTGTCACGTCCATCACCAGCAAGATAATGCCGCGGACAACATTATTATCTAATATCGGGCTGGCCAACAGCTGAAGGGAACGGTTGGCGACAAAAATCATATCCTCGTTCGGCTGGCCTTTCAGCGCTTTTTCAATCGCGGTCTGCAGCCCGACGCCCCGATTAATCAGATAGATGGGCTTTCCAACATAATCCGCCGGCTTTGCGACAAAATAATTCAACGCGCTCCGATTAATAGAGATAATATTCGCGCTCGCATTCAGGACAATCAGTCCTTCACGCATATTCTTCGATATCGAGTCAAATTCGATCTGTCTTGCCCGCGCTTCCGTCATCTGCCGGTCGAGCCGTTTCCGTTGGTTTGTGATCCGCGAAATCAGCGGGGAGAACGCATCATCAACGGCATTCTGTGGAATTTCATCCAGATTTAAATTGTTGATCGGATCAATGATCTTTGAGGTAAGTTTTTTTGCCAGGGATATTGTCAGCAGAAACACGATCAGCATTAATTGGACCAGGTATGGGATGTTTTTCAAACCTATCCAGAAAAGACTGTCCGTGGTTTTTGCCGCCCGGACCACAGAACCATCATTCAGCCTGGCAGCATATGAAAAAGTCTGCGCCCGCTTCTTATCGGAGAAGTAAACCCGTTCTCCGGTTCCGGAACTGAAAGCCTGTTCGACCTCCGGAAGACCGGCATCCACCGGCTGGATATCCGAACGCCTCGCGTTGTCCAGCAAAACGGTTCCCTCCGGAGAAAATAAAGTAATCCGGAATGAATCCGGATTACGCATCAATTGATCCAACGCTATCTCGCTGTCCGCATCCAGCACAGACTTTATCAGATTCACTTCATCCGCTGTCGACTGACGCATCGCGCTGTAAAAACGGTTATGCATCAAGAAACTGATTAAAGCGCCCGTAAGAATGGCTGTTCCCAGCGCGAGCAGACAAAAATAGCCATAAATTTTCCGTTTCATTTATCTTCTCACGATATGTTATCCGACTCGACACCCACTGGAAGCGCCTCACAGCCGATCAGACGCAGAAGTTTCACCTATTTTTTTATAATGCGATATCCAACGCCGCGAACAGTTTCAATAATATCCCCCGCGGGACCCAGTTTTTGCCGAAGAGACCGAATGTGAACATCCACAGTCCGCGTCTCGCCGTAGTAATCAAAGCCCCAGATCTTCGAGAGCAATTTCTCACGCGAAAAAACGAAACCTTGATTTTCCATCAGATAGTTCAGCAAATAAAACTCTTTCGGCGTCAGGCTGACCTCCTGGTTCGCGATCAGTACCCGATGTTCCTCCACATTCAGCACAATATCTCCCGCAGTCAACTCCGACGGCGGTTTGTTCTGACCACTCCGGCGCAAAACTGCCTTGATCCGGGAAACCAGTTCCATCATTCCAAAAGGCTTTGCCAGATAATCGTCAGCTCCGCTGTCCAGACCAATGACCTTATCAAATTCGGTGCTTTTGGCAGTCAGCATAATTACCCGAATTCCTTTTAAATCTACCGAAGACCGGATCCGCTTCAGGATCTGAATACCGTCTTCACCCGGGAGCATGATATCCAAGAGGATCAGTTCCGGAGTCTCTTTCTTCAACGCGGAAAACAAAGTCTCCCCGCTTGGAAAGCCCGAAGCTTCAAACCCGGTCGAATGAAGCGTATATACTATCAGATCACGAATATTCTGATCATCTTCAACGCAAAAAATCATTAATCCGCAATATCCTTATGTGTTCCGGTAATCGCGAACTCCACCCATTCCGCAATGTTGACCGCATGATCACCAATCCGCTCAAAATACTTTGCGACCATCAGCAAATCCACCGCGAATTCACCGCTTAAAGGATTATCGCTGATTAAATTAATTAATTCGTCTTTTACCTGGTCAAAAAGATTGTCAACCACATCGTCGTAATCGATAATCGCATGCGCCAGTTCCAAATCCCGTTGAACAAACGCTGTGATGGCACCATTAACCATATCAACCGTGGCGGATGCCATATCCCGGATATGGATATTGTTATTATCTAACGGAATATTTGCCAGCTGCGTAATTTCAGCAATATCCGCCGCCTGATCGCCGATCCGTTCCATATCCGTCACCATCTTCAGGGCGGAAGAAATCAGCCGCAGGTCCCGCGCCACCGGCTGCTGCTGCAGCAGCAATTTCAGGCACAGCGTTTCAATTTCATGCTCTTTCCGGTCAATTTCCTGGTCGACCGGGAGAACTTCCTTGGCAAGTTTCGGATCCCCTTTCAACAGGGCCCGGGCCGCATTTGTGATCACTTCCTCACAAAGCCCGCCCATCTTAATCAGCTCAGAATTCAGCTGTTCCAACTGTTCGTCAAATTTGGTTCTCATTATCCGAACCTCCCGGTAATATAGTCCTCTGTCTTTTTCTGTTTCGGCATCGAAAAAATCGCTTCGGTTGAACCGTATTCAATTACCTCGCCCAACAAGAAAAAGGCCGTTTTATCGGAAACACGGACAGCCTGCTGCATATTATGTGTAACGATAATAATAGTATACTTCTCTTTCAACACGGAGAGAAGGTCTTCGATTTTCGAGGTGGAAATCGGGTCCAATGCAGATGTCGGCTCATCCATCAGTAAGACTTCCGGCTGAACTGCCAGCGCCCGCGCGATGCAAAGCCGCTGCTGTTGGCCGCCGGAGATGCCCAACGCGCTCTTTTTAAGCCGGTCTTTCATCT
>CALAEB010000079.1 GCA_937890875.1 uncultured Anaerolineaceae bacterium
TTTAATGGGCACATCCTTTCTCACTATTCCGTCGGCCACGTCACCTGGGGCGGTTATTTTCTCCTCCCCTGGTTCATCTCGCTCGTTTTTCGGCTTTTGCACGGAGAGCGGAGCTGGCAGTGGACGGCATCCATGGCGTTTCTGCTGTTCGGCATTTTTCTGCAGGGATCGTTCCACCAGTTCGTCTGGCTGGTGATTTTCCTCGGCATTCTGGCGCTGACCCGGCCGCGGACACTTGTGCCGATCCTGAAAGCCGGAGTTTTCGCCTGTCTGCTGTCCGCGGTGCGCATTATCCCGCCAGCATTGCAAATGGGCGCCTTTGACGATGATTTTCTGGGCGGATTCCGCACCCCGTCCCAATTGGTCAAGGCGCTGATCCGGATCATTCCGCCGTCCGAATCGCTGGACGCACAGGTCACCGGCGCAACGCTGGGCTGGTGGGAATTCGATTCGTATGTCGGCGTGGCAGGGTTTCTCTTTCTGGCGATATTCGGGGTTCACTGGCTGCGCTCACGGAAAAAAGAGTTCGGCTTCCCGGCGCTGATCGCGCCGCTGGGGCTGTTGGCTTTTTTCACCATGCGCAATTTTTATGGGATCGTGCGGCTGACGCGGATCCCGCTGTTCTCCGGCGAACGGGTGAGCGCGCGCTTCCTGATCATCCCGCTGGTCTTTCTGATCGTGCTGGCAGCGCTGGCGTTTCAGGATTGGCTGCGGAACCGCCGCTATTCGCTGCCGGCGCTGATTTTCCCGTCGGTACTGCTCTTACTGCTGCTGGCCGAACTCTGGAGTCATCTTGAAACCTGGAAAGTAACCAACAGTGTGAAAGCATTTCCCTTCACGTATACGGATCTGAGCATCAAGCTCGTAAGCAATCATCCCGATCCGGTTTACACCAACGGGCTGCTGGCCGGGTTGGCAGTCACGATCATCAGCGGTGTTGTGTTAATCGCGCTTGTCCTCCGTGAGCGGCGCCGGAAAGCTTAACCGGGCGCATGCCCTCGGACATCGCGATCCGAAATTTGCAGCCTCATCTTAAATTACTGCCCGGACGCCCAATCCGCATATGCCGGATCATTCCGTCGATCCGGCATATTAAAATGCGTCTTGATGTACTGTCCCAGATAGTCCGAAATTTTTTCCGCGCCATGGCGGTTCAAATGCCCGTCATCCACAAAATCCTGGGAGAAATCCAGCCCGATTTCGTCAACCATCCGGTTAAATTCGATAAACGGAACGTCATGCGCCGACGCAAACTCAGCGATGCCGTTCATCTGCCGGAGGAGTGACTCGGTTGCGGCCATGGGCGTCTTGAAAAAAACCAGCGGAATATTCCGGTCGTTGCAAATCTCAATTAATTCAAGCAGATACTTTTCCGCAACCGGATGAAGCGGGTCGCTATCCGTCGGGTAGGATTCCGGTTTCGGAACCGCGCGGACTTTTTCGGATTGTACAAAGCCCTTGGAAGCATTCGCTTCCCGGTCAAACAAGTATGCCCAATCGAGCGCCGACAAGGAGCCGTCGGTCACACGTTTATGGTTATAGATGATCGGAAAAATCATCTCCTGCTTTTTCCGGATTTCCGCTGTCCGCAGGATGTTCATGATTTTGCCGGGCGTCAGTGGCAGCGGATCCAGCGCCAGGTGAGTCGCATTTTCGCCGCGGTCGCTGTTGATCAGCCCTTCAATATAATCCGTCGCGCCGTAAACTTCGAAAAAGATCACCGCTGGTTTCTGTGTTCTGAGGGCGTCTTTCAGCAGCAGCGTGCTTGTCCAAAGCGGCTGCCGGTTGCCAATCTGTCTGACCGGTACACCATTCTCGTAGTCGC
>CALAEB010000080.1 GCA_937890875.1 uncultured Anaerolineaceae bacterium
AGCGATGGCTGTGCATTGTCTCCGTCAATTAACATTGCGATTCTTTGGGTCGGCGTGACGTCAGTGATATCGCGTATCGTAAAACTGCTGTTCTGCATGTCAAAATCTTTTGCCATGATGTTTCCCTTCGCCATAGATTATGATTGGGAGGCGATTAATCCCATTTGTTTCAATTATATTAGAAAAAAAGAACCAATTTTGAAATATCATCCGTCAATCAGGAATTTGAAGTATCAAAGCATCAAAAGACTTTTCAAATAAACAGGATTTCAGCTTTTGACATTCGGGTCAAATTTCGAAATACTGGGTCAATCTTGGTTTTTTCCACAAACTCAAAAAATCTTATACAATAAAGATGAGTGGTAAGCGATAAACCGAATTCTAGCGCGGGAATTCAAAAGAGCGGCTGAAAACAAGCGCCTTTGATTGGATCCCGGGTTTTTCCATGAAACGCCGCATCCGGATGGACGATGCCGGCGAGGAGAATCCGGTTCTGGATTGCCGGTGACAGAACCCCGCTCAGGCAAAGCCGATGGATGTGTTTTTTGCTCAAATTTGAGCAAGGGATGAGGAAATGCCAGTGATTCGAATTAAGAGGATCTTTTTCGAGTCGATGAAAGACTTGTTGTTCTGTTTCTGCTTCAGCAACCCGAATCAAAAATCGAATTGCTGAGAAAGCGCCAATATTTTTTGAAAAATCGAGTTGTCGGGTATACCAGGAGGGATTTATGCAATTTGTGATGATTTTTTCGTTAATTGTTGCGGTGCTCGCCGTAATGTTTTCCATGCAAAATACCGATTCGGTGGTGCTGCATTTCTTTATTTGGACATTTCAGAGTCCGCTGGCGGTTCTGTTGTTAATCTCCTTGACAATCGGAGCGATCCTGACCTCCGTTCTGACCATCCCCGGATGGTTTAAATCGAAGAAATTTAAGAGCCGTCATCAAAAAGAAATTGTTGAACTGGAAGACAGCCTGGCAAAATATCGAACTGATCTCATTGACACACAAAATAAAAACAAGGACCTCCGCCAGAAGATCCTTGAATTGGAAGAAGCAAAACAGAATCTGGACAAGGCGTACAATGACACGGCCCGGGAGATCAACGATTTGCATGATGCTTTGAATAACGCAAAACTGACGGTTGAAGAAGCGGAACAGGCGAAGAAAGAGGCGATTGCCGCACGGAATGAAATGGATAACGCGCTTTTGGAGATGGAAGCGAAACTGGCCTCTCCTTTCTTCTCCACACCGGCACCTGTCAGCGAACCTTCGCCGCAGCTTCCGGCAGCGGCTGAGGCCGAAGAAGAAAGTCCCTCCCAAAATGAATCTGTCTGGCCGGAAGAATCTTCAGCCGATGAGGTCCGGGAATCTTCGGCGAAAGATTTTCAATTGCCCGATGCAGCGGATGAAGGCGAAACCGTGGGCTCCGATGAAGACGCAACGGTGCACTCGGATGAAGTTGAGTCATCGGATTCGGGTGAGGATGAAGCTGCAGACCCGGAAGAAAATGGCAAGAAGCCTTTTCGGTTTTTTTGAAATGACAGAAGGGGAAAATGTCCGCAAAGAAGGCAGGTAAAATTCTGACCGGTGTTCTGCTCGGATTTGCTGTAATGGTGAACGTGGTGAACGCCGGCTTTTCCGCCGCCGCTCAGGGAACAGCGTCCGCTGCGGATAGCTCCGGCCAGCGCGATGTTTTTTGGTCGGCAGATTCGGAAACTATTATTCTTTCCGGGAGTACCTTTTATAAAAAATTTCCTGTCCCGGAGTTGAATCCGCAGATTGGTTTTTACACCATTCCTGAAAATCAATCTTTCGGCGGATACTGCAGTGAAACCAATACTGCGGCTGTGC
>CALAEB010000081.1 GCA_937890875.1 uncultured Anaerolineaceae bacterium
CTTCAAGCGATTCATTCGATGCCGTAATGGAATTCAGATAATAATCATGCAGGTTGTATGTAAAGAAAAACTGGCTTCCGTTTCTGTTCGCGCCGGAATTTGCCATGCCGACCATTCCCGAATCACCGAATTTAACATCACCGGATTCATCCGCAAAATAATATCCGGGCGTGCCAAGGCCTGTGCCGCTGGGGTCGCCCGTTTGTGCGACAAAACCGGGGACAATGCGATGGAAGCTGATCGTATCAAACCAGCCGTCATTCGCCAGGTAAATAAAGCTGTTGACCGCAAGCGGAGCATCTTCAGCGAGCAAATCCATGACAATCTGGCCTTTGGTTGTGTCAACAATCGCCCGATAATCTTCGAATTCATCCACCACCAGCGGCGGGCAGTCATTATACACCTGCCGCTGTAATTTAAACAGATCAATGTACTTTTTCAATGACGCATCATCATACGCGCCCTGATAACTATTGAAGTTCAAAAAGACGGAAGGCGTGCCGGTGATGATGCCGTAAGAAGCGACCTCATCAAACGCACCGTCAACCTTCGCGCGGATGTCCGCATCTTCATAATCAACCAGCCACTGGTCATAATCCAGTTCGGGAAATTCGGTTTTGATCTGGTCTTTCAGCCAGGTTTCGAAGCTGTCCAGCGGATCCATGCCCGTCCAGTCATTCTGCGTGCGATACAAAAAGTCACCGACTTCAAAGAAGAATTCCACATCCTGTTTCCCGGCCGCTTCCGTGGCATAAGCACCCAGCGGAGCTTTTTCGTGATAACTCAACGGAAAATGGCGATAAACATAACGGACATCTTCCGGATATTTCTTCTGAAATTCATATAAAGCTACCCCGACTGTTGAGCAATACGGACACTGATAGTCCGCATATTCCAGAATTGTCAGCGCGGCGTCTTCCGGCCCGATACTCCAGTCTTCGTCAGTAATCGGGGGAAGTATTTCCGCCACGGTCGCATTTGCGCCCAGAGGCCCGATCACAGTGCATTCCATCCGGGATGTCTCATCCGCCGAAAGCGGCTGGAAAGCCGTCCATTCGTCATCAGCCGAAACCGTAAAAAACGCGGTCAAGCTGAAAATTAACACAAAGAGAATCATGGTGATTTTCTTTTTTTGCATATCCAAGAATCCTTTCCAATTTTTATGTATGAGATCATTGTATCTTATTGTAATGTGGGAATACCTTAAAAAATTATTTTGTCCGGTGCTTTCGAAGCGGCAGATGCCTGATTTTGAAACCGCAATCCGAAATATGGGAATTCCTTTCGGCTAAGTGAAAGGCTTGTGGTTGTTTTGCCGCTGCGTGAAGCACCGCGGCAAAACAACCACAGAAAACCTTCTTCTTCAAAACCGAAATCAAACCGCCATTCCTCAGCGGGCCAAACGCCGCCGGTTATTTTAACCGATCCTGTAAAATCCGCATGATTTCAGCCTGGATTTTATCCGCTTCCTGATCCGCATTGATCACCTGCCAGCGCTCAGGGGACGCTTTGGCCAGCGACAGGTACCCTTCCCGCACCCGTTGATGAAAAGCCAGCTGATAATC
Source organism: uncultured Anaerolineaceae bacterium (assembly GCA_937890875.1). GTDB lineage: Bacteria > Chloroflexota > Anaerolineae > Anaerolineales > Anaerolineaceae > Flexilinea. Next base: position 1,566 of record CALAEB010000081.1, read on the forward strand.
ATCCATCCGGTTCCATTCAAGCTTATTCGACAGCCTGCGCTGCAGTCCCTTCTCCGGAGGAATATCCAGCAGCAGCGTCAGGTCCGGCCATAAATTTCCGGTCGTAAAATCCAGCAGATCTTTTAACACCCGCTGATCAAAACCGTGCCCAAACCCCTGATAAGCCAGCGTCGAATCCGCGTAACGATCACTGATAACCATCTGCCCGGCTGCCACAGCCGGACGGATCAATTCGTCCACCAACTGGGCGCGCGCCGAACAGAAAAGCAGAATTTCCGTCCGTGGCGACATTTGTTTGTTTTTCATACTCATAATAACTTCCCGGATCTGATCGCTGATCTCCGTTCCGCCCGGCTCGCGGGTTAAAACAACTTCCCAACCGGCGTCCGTAAGCTGCTGAACGGTTTTCTTGATCTGGGTTGATTTTCCGGAACCATCCGGGCCTTCAAACGTAATAAACATCGGTCACCCCAGGTTTTGGAAAATTCGGATCCGTCTTTTAGGTTCTTTCCCGTAAGATTGTGAAAGCAAACCGGCGCGCTGAACCATTTCATGCTGTAAACGGCGGATCGTCGTATCAGCCGGAGAGAGATCAATCCAGGCAGCCTGACCATTCAGTACCGAACGGATCGCCGAGATCGTTTCTTTTTCCACTTCATCCCAGTTGGTCGCATGATTTCTGACAGGAACGCTGAAAATGTTGGCCAGCGAATACTCCATTTGGTTGATCGTATTGGAACGGAGCACATAGATCGGCATACTCTTCTCTTCAGCGCTTACAATAATCTGCTGGCGGTCACGATAATAAGGACGAAGCGTCATCATCACATCGGCTTCATCCAGATCATTCACAATGGAGACCGGGACCTGCATCCGGTCGGCCGCCTGGACCAGTCGGTTGCGGGCGACCCCGTGCGGATAGACCCGAACCGGCTGCAGCGAATCGCCGCCGCGGTGCCTCCCGTTTGAACCATTTTCCATGTCCGGATCGCTCTCCGCCCGGCCATTTCCGTTCGGGCCGGGCGGAGAATTATCCCGGCTTTTGCCTGTTATTTGAATGATATTCGATTTTTGCCGGTTCTTATTCGGGGTTCCGCCGTTCTGGAAACCGCTGCCGCCGTTTTCAAGCACCGGAGCCGGGGCTTTCTCCCGGATGAGCTTGCCGCTCTCGGTCTTTTTGCGCAATTCCGGCTGCAGCTCCACACCGCGGACCAGTGCGTCAACCGCGGCTGCCACATCCGGATAAACAATCACGCTGTTGCGCTCCTGAATCTCAACCAGCACGTCAAACGTCGGCATCGACCGGCGTTCCAGAACGGTTTTCTGCGTGCCGCGCCGTCTGGCTTCCTCAT
>CALAEB010000082.1 GCA_937890875.1 uncultured Anaerolineaceae bacterium
ACGATCTCGGGCATCACAATGCTCAGACGCACACCACGCAGACCCATCATCGGATTCGACTCATGCAGATTCTCGACCTCTTTGAGCATTTTCTCAAGATCGGCCAATTCTTTATCGATAGCTTTCCCGTTGACGTAATCCGCGATCTTCTCGATCCGTTTCGCGATGATATCCTCTTTGAGCTGTTCAGCCGACGGCAGGAATTCATGCAACGGCGGATCAATTAACCGGATAATCACCGGATAACCGCTCATCGCTTCAAAAATACCGTCAAAATCACCGCGCTGGAACGGAAGCAATTCATTCAGCGCAGCTGTCCGGTCTTCCGAAGTTTTCGCCAGAATCATACGCTGTACGATCGGCAGACGTTCGGTTTCAAAGAACATATGCTCTGTCCGGCAAAGGCCGATTCCTTTTGCCCCGAATGAGCGGGCTCGGATCGCATCCCGCGGATAGTCCGCGTTCGCCCAGACTTCCAGTTCAGCCGTTTCGTCAGCCCAGGAAAGCAACGTCGTCAGGTCTTTCATTTCATTCAAATCAGGAACGGTTACGTCAACTTTGCCGACATAGACATGTCCGGTCGAACCGTCAACTGAAATCCAGTCGCCTTCATGCAGTACCAGATCACCACAGGTCAAAATCTTTTTATCCAAATCGATCCGCACCGCAGACGCGCCCACCACGCAGGGAACGCCGAATTGTCGGGCGACAACCGCGGCATGAGAAGTTGCGCCGCCTTCCGAAGTCAAAATACCTTTTGCGGAAAGCATCCCGTGCACGTCATCCGGCTTGGTAAAGGGGCGAACCATAATACAGTCCTGTTTTTCAACCGTATTCATCTCTACGACAGTATCCGCATCGAAGTAAATCCGCCCTACCGCAGCACCGGGAGACGCATTAACACCGGTCACAAAAGGCTGGATCTTCTTCAGCGCTGTCGGATCAAATTGCGGATGAAGCAACGCGTCAACCTGTTTGGTGGATACCCGTTTCAGCGCGGTTTCTTTCGTGATCAGGCCTTCCTCCACCAGTTGCACCGCAACCGCTACTTCAGCCCGGGCCGTCCGCTTCCCATTCCGGGTTTGGAGCATCCAGAGCTTTCCGCGCTCAATGGTAAATTCGACATCCTGCATATCCTTGTAATGGTTTTCAAGCTTCGTTGTGATATCCAGGAACTGGTGATAAACATCCGGCATTACAGTCTGAAGTGTTTCAATCTTTTCCGTATTGCGGATACCCGCAACGACATCCTCGCCCTGCGCGTTGAGCAGGTAATCACCGAACATTTCTTTTGTACCGTCCAGCGGATTCCGGGTGAACGCAACACCGGTGCCGGAATCATTCCCCATATTTCCGAATACCATCGTGACAATGTTGACTGCAGTTCCCAGGCTGTCGGAAATATTCTCCGCGCGGCGATAATCGATTGCGCGCTTTCCATTCCACGATCGGAAAACTGCCTGCGTCGCCAATTTCATCTGGTCCAGCGGATCCTGCGGGAAGTCGGAACGATATTCCGCCTTAACAACCTTTTTGAAAATATCGGTTAATTCTTTCAGATCTTCAGCAGTCATCTCCGTATCGAGCTTATATCCTTTGGCTTCTTTAAAATCATCCATCGGTTTTTCGAAAGCCTCATCCGGTATTTCCAGCACAACAGAACCAAACATTTGCACCAGACGCCGATAGGAGTCATAAACAAAACGTTCGTTCCCGGTCAGCGCAACCATGCCCTGCGCGGTTTCATCATTTAATCCGATATTTAAAACGGTATCCATCATACCCGGCATAGAAAATTTTGCGCCGGAACGGCAGGAGACCAACAGTGGATTCTTCGCATCTCCGAATTTCTTGCCGGATTCTTTCTCAATTGCAGCCAATGCGTCAAGCATCTGATCCCACAGTCCATCCGGAAATTTCCCATTCAGTGAATATTCATTACAGGCTTCTGTTGTAACCGTAAACCCGGGAGGCACCGGTACACCGATTCTGGTCATATCGCCAAGATTTGCACCTTTACCGCCCAATAAACCACGAACTTTATCCCAGTCCCCACCTACATACGCTTCAGCCTGATTAATTTCGCTGAACAAATAAACCCATTTTTTTTCTGCCATCGATTTTCCTTTTCTTACGAATTACAAATACAATAACATACCGAACAAATCAAAAAGTCTGCCTGGACAGGATTGTACCATATCCGGCAATGTCCCGTCACACGACACAGGAAAGAAAGTACGTACTCATAATATAAAGTTAAACAACAACATACTTGCAGAATTCATTCATTGATGTATCCGTCAATCTCGGCCAGCGCTCTTTTCGCGAATGCAACAGCCTCTTCAGTGGTTGAAATTTTCTTTTCCACCTGAGCTTCAGTAATCGCTTTCTTTAACGCACCGACCTTCGGCCCCGCCGGAATATTCAGCGCAGCGCACAGTTCGCTCCCGCTGATCAGTTTCACCGGTTTGATCACCTCTTGATAACGATTAAACCACGCATCAAAATAAGACTTTGTCCGGATAAGCGCTTTTTTCCAGCCACTCAAATCGGACGGATCGTTCTGCAGGTCCAGCAGCACATCCGCCAGATACAAGAGGAATCCGTCAATTGCGCTTTCGCCGAACTTGAGAAAGAACCGGTGGATTTCCAAATCGGCAAGAGGCATTGAAGGATCTGTCTTTTTCAAAGCTTCACAGGCAGAAAGAGAATCGCCGCACAACTTCAGTTCATCCGAGCTGAGGATGACTTGTTTCCCCCGTTTTCGGATTCCATCCTTTGAAATTGTTTTTGCTGAAAATCCATAACCGCCGGCCAGTGCCGTAAAAACCAAAAGAGAGCGGCGCTCATGGACCAGCCGTTCCGAATCGTCAAAATGTTTTATCAACTGTTCTCGAAACGCCCCGAGTTCCAGCACAGCCGTCCCGGAAATAATATTCGAGGAGGCTTCTTCATCAAAGCCACAGGTCAGAATCCGGATCAAATGATCCAGACCCCGGAGCCGGCTGATCAGCGGCTGCAGATCAGAAGCTTCACTGCCGGGGAAAAAGAACTGCAGAAAATCAAACCTTTCAAGCAGCTGAATTGAAGACGCATTTTTACCGACAGCAATTATTTTAAACAACTCGTCGCGATAGCGTTCCATGGAACAGGTGGGATAGAGCGGAATGACAGTCTTTAATGCCGATATTAATTCCTCATCCATACAAAGATCGTATTCCAGCGCCAGCCGGATCGAGCGCAAAGCGCGTACCGGATCCTTTTCAAGGCTGTCCGGACTGCACATCCGCAGCCGTTTTTCCTTCAGGTCCGTCACCCCCATTAACGGATCCA
>CALAEB010000083.1 GCA_937890875.1 uncultured Anaerolineaceae bacterium
AAACGGGTTGCCTTTGTATTCGAAAAGAATTCCCCTCTTGGCCAGGTCTCCCTCTATGTTTTTCAGCGATTTTTCCGAGATCAATTTGGGTTGGGCCTGCCTCAGGGCCGGGATGGTTAAAATATAGTTTTGCGGGTAGTTGGTTTTTCCAAGATTAAAAATAATTTGGAAACAGCTTTCTGTCTCCTCGGAATTCATGCTGCTCTCCGCATACTCAAGGATGGTGTAAGCCCATTGACCGGTCTTTATTCTGCCGGATTGAAGAGAAATTTCTTCATTCCCACTTTGTCCCAGTGTCCATTCACCCGCAAACGGTTCCGGCAAGCAAAGCTGGTGAATGGAGGTGGAGGGTGTGACTTCCACTTTCTCCAGCCGCATGGTCACTCCGTTGGCCGTCGCCAACTGCGGTTCGCTGAAGCGGCGCAATGGATAAATGGGGGTAAATACCGAAAAAACAAAGGTGCCGATCAGTTCTTCAGGAATTTCATTGGGGCGGTAGGTTTTTTCATCAATCTGACTCACGCCCGGGATGGGGGTGAACCCGCCTATGGTTTGCCCGGACTCATATCCACTGCGGCCATCAATCGTCAGCAGGACTTCGAGAGGGGTGCTCATATAAACGAGCGGATTTTTGATCTGAGCCTGCCAGACGCCGTCAATTGTGCCGGAGTCGCCTTCGACCCAAGTGTGCGTTCCGGATCCGAAAGCCTGGAAGTCCTGCCCGTTGGCGTCAATGATTTTAATATTCCCTTTCAGGTTCATTGCGTTGGGCGTGTAAGGAAGGCCATGAATGTGATAGCTGAGTTTGAGGCGGAGCTCGTCCACATAGATTTCATCCAGACTGACCGTGACTGTTTCCGTTCCGACAGATGAAGACGTTTCATCCGGTATAGCCGACTGCGGTTCTTCAGACGGGATGTTTGCCGGTGATGCCTCCGATGGCTGGTTTTCGCTTGGCGGATTCACGACAAAGTCTTCCGACGGCGGTGTGAAAAGCACATCTTCCCGGAGCACCGGTTCAGTGATAAGATCCAGCTTCGTGACCAGCCCGGCTGCATCGACAGCATCCATGCCCGGGTCTTCGGGGATTGCGGATGCGGTTAAATACAGGCTGCCTGTCATCAGAAACAGCCCTCCAAGTAATAATAACGAACGGATGATCCAATTAGCACATCGGCAAATGAATTCCGTTGATCTGTTTTGATTCATTCGGTTTCTCCTTTTCGATGATACTCAGGATAACTCGTATTGGGTGGTTCATCTGACTAAACGTTATTCATTCATAACGCTTGATTTCACTGCCGGATTTCATTCGGGAGCTTGTTTGGCACGGTCCCATTTTCTTTTGTCCGGCCTTTTTTATAAAGATGATCTTAGTCCTGTACCCCTGTTAATACGTTTATCTGACCGCAAAAGTTCCAGGAAGAATGCTGGCGCGACTTCTGCGGATCGAAAACAGATAGTATACCCGAAAACTGCAGGAAAAGCCGAAAACATGGCATTCCGAAATATAACGATCTTTCTCAGATAAATCAGACAGTCACAGAAACTGATTTTTTATTTCAAAAAAAGAATGGCGTTTCGATCTATTGACATCGAAACGTTTCGTGGTAGATTTAATATACTCGAGTATATTACTCGGATGAAAGTTTTATGATGTACTCGAGTATATTAAATCCAAGGAGGGAACAGAAAGAATTAACCGGGTCCGTGTTTGTTTGTATTTGATTTACTTCGCATAAAAAATTGAAAAATAAAGGAAATGATGAAGATGAAAAAGAATATTGCATTACAGCTTGTTTTGTCTTTAATACTTGTGGTTATGAGTATTTCGTCTGTTGCTGCGAACACAGAAGATATCGGCTTTGAGCTTGCGAACCCTGAAAGCAAACTGGTTTACGTTATTGCAGCTTCGCGAGAAAATGCTTATTTTGACGCAATTTACAAGTTTGCAGAAGAAAGAGCGACTGAACTCGGGTATGAAGTCGTAACGGTCTCTCACGAAGACGATATTAGTCTCGAAACCCAGCTTTTTGATACAGCGATTGCGGCGAAAGCTGTCGCGATTATCTGCGATAACGCCGGTTCTGACGCTTCGATTGAAAACGTCAGAAAAGCCACGAAAGCCGGTGTGCCGGTTTTTCTGCTTGACCGGGAAATCAACGAGTCCGGTTTGGCGATCACTCAAATCACGGCGGACAACTATTCCGGTTCCCTGTCATTGGCCGAGGCTTTCGTCGAAGCATTAGGGGAAAAAGGCAAGTATGCGGAATTGGTAGGGAAGGAATCCGATACGCAAGCTCAAATTCGCTCAGATGCCTTCCATGAAATTCTGGATCAATATGAAGAACTGGAAATGGTTGCCCAGCAAGGCGCTGACTGGGACAGAAACAAGGCTTTTGAGAAAGTCGAATCAATCCTGATGGAAAATCCTGATATTAATGGCATCATCTGCGGGAACGATGATATGGCATTGGGCGCGATTGCCGCGGTGAAAGCAGCCGGAAGAGATGATATCGTCGTTACAGGCTTTGACGGAATCAGTGAAGCGATTGAAGCAATTAAGAAAGGTGAAATGCTGGCAACTGCCATGGATCAGGTCAGTGTCAGCGCCACGATGTGTGTGGATCAGATGCACGATTTCGTCGCGACCGGGATTACCGGTAAACCGGAAAAGCAGCTTGTTCCCTGCCTTTTAATTACCAAGGACAATGCCGATAAAGTTAAAGATTTTGCTTTGGTTGAATAAGCAATCGAATCGAGGAAGTGACCGATATTTTTTTCGGTCACTTCGCTAATGACAGAGGGTGGCTATGAAGAAACAGAAAGTTTGTATTCTTTTATTGGCATTATTTTTCACGATGGTTTCCGGTTGCACGATTGTCTATGACAGCCCGGTGACGGAAGCGGAAACGGCCGATCCGATGACAAAAAAGGCTGATGCGGTCTGGAAAGAAACCGTATTGCCCTACATCGAAAAAAACGGCGGCAGCGTGGACGATGCGATCGAGGCAAATAAAAAGGACGCGGCAAAGGTTTACTTTCCGATTATCGATGAAGTTACTGTTACCGGGGTTGAATTGGAAAGCAAAAGCAGGACATTGACCTGTAAAACCGGAATGGGGAATTTTTTGAAGGTACAGTTAGGGCCGATCGTCAAAGGAACTGCAATCCGGGATGGTGTGGAAGGAATTGATGCCGACAACTTTACCAACCAAATTGAATTTGCCGCTTTATCCCGTGAGTTTAATAAAATTTCGATCAAACAGGTCGATGAATCGATCGATTTTGCAGCCATGCTGAATAAGAAAATCCGTGTCGAAGGAATCCTTCAGATAAAAGAAGAAAATTATTTGTCGCTTTCTTCTCTTAAGAATGCGGGAGATTAATTGTGTCCGAGGAATGCCTGAAAACAATTAATTTAACGAAACAATATCCCGGAATTTTCGCGTTGGATCGGGTCAATTACACGGTGTATACCGGAACCGTTAATGCCTTGGTTGGAGAAAATGGCGCCGGAAAGTCTACGCTGATGAAGATTATCTCCGGCAATATCCCGCAAAGCGAGGGCAAGATCCTGTTCAATGG
>CALAEB010000084.1 GCA_937890875.1 uncultured Anaerolineaceae bacterium
AGATCAATCCAATGAGACGCGATATCGGCAACTGTCCGCAATTTTCCGTTTACTTCTGTGTCCAACCGCCATGACCAGTCGGTATCTTTCAACAACCAGTCCTGAAAATAACATCCGGTTATCGTATATACCCGGCCGAATTCCTGTTCATCCTGCACGATTGAACGCGCCTCATGGTTCATCGGATAGAAACGAAGGTTGAAATTCACCGCGGCCACACGATTTGTGTCCTTCGCAATCCGTATCAGTTCCGCCGATTCACCGGAATTCAGCGCCAGCGGTTTTTCACAGATGACATCTTTGCCAGCCAACATCGCAGCCTTCGCCTGAGGAAAATGTAAATTATTCGGGCTGCAGATATGAACTACAGAAATTTCCGGATCCGCAATCATCGTTTCAAAAGATTCATATCCTTTTTCCAGTCCGATTTCGGCCGCGGCCTTCGACGCTTTTTCAGGATTCGATCCGCTGATCCCCTTGACCGGGATATTTAAGCGGCGCAAACATTCCACATGAACCGGTCCGATAAACCCGGTACCCGAAATTCCAGCTACAACCTTTCTCATTTTTCCTCCATATCATTTACCGGTTACCTCAGATAATTTCAGATAACGCGTTTTTATTTTTGATTTCACAGATCGCTGCGAATAAACAAATCATTTTAACCGGCAGTTATTTAAAACGATGAAATGCGATGAAAGCATGCGCATATTTCAGATCCGCCACTATAATTGTAACCATCAATTCGAATAATGAGGATCAATTCCGAATGAAGCGTATAAATTCAAGCTATCCGTTGCTGTAGGCCCCGGCAACACCGGACCGTTCAGCAACGGAAGGAGCGGCTCTTTCCGTTGCTGCTTTAAATTTCTGCAACTTTTGTAGAAAAGGACAAAAGTTTTGTCATTGTCTGGTTTATTCAAAAGCGTCCTCATATTTCGAACTATTGGCCTGTAACTGTTATTCCCGATTATCGTTTCGTGTATAATAAATTCAGGAAAAGATGGAAACAACGATGGACATAAACGCAAAACAGGCATCTTCTGCCGCTGAGGGCACTCCCCGGTTACCATCAGGCAGCAAGTCAAAAAATAAGGGGAAATATATTCTGGCAGGAATTTTGCTCCTCATCATTTCAGCCGGATTGATCTATCTGATGATCATCTCTGATCCTGCGGTCAGCACAAAAATCAGAGATATTTCAATTGTCCTGTTTGTGTTTGGATCAATTCTGATCTGTCTTGCGCTGATCATCCTGGTCGTTCAGTTGGCGATTCTGATTAATTTGCTCCAGAATGAGATACGCCCAATTCTTAAGACGACGAAAGATACGGTCAATAATGTTAAAGGGACTGTTGAATTTCTAAATGATAATATGGTCGAACCGGTGATCAAGGTCAATTCGGATGTTGCCGGAGTCGCCAAAGTCATATCCATTCTAAGTTCAGGATTCAAAAAGAGAAAAGGGAGATAAGAAATGGCAGAGCGTGATAGCTTTAGTTCTTTTTTAATCGGGTTTATTGCCGGCGGGATTGCCGGAGCAATTGCGACAGTTCTTTACGCGCCGAAATCGGGTGAAGAAACCCGAAATGCGCTGAAAGAAAAAAAGGACGAATTGCTCGATAAAGCGAATGTGACGATGGATGAAGCGTATAAGCAGGCAGAAATTGCTGCGAAAGACGCTCGTGATCGCTTTGAAACGCTTGCGAACACCACCAAGTCGCGTGCGGAGGAAGTAACACGAAAAGGGCAGGTGTTTCTGGAAGAAAGAAAAGGGAAGCTAATGGATGAAGATCGGGATTCCGATGATAAAGAAATTCCGACGATTTCCGAGGTGCCCTCAGAATAAGATTCGCGGGTTTACTTTTCTTTGGCAACCGTCCGTTTTCAAAACCGAAAACGGACGGTTGTTTTATAAAAGATTCGGGCGTCAAAAGCCAAATGCATAAAAACAGAACAACAAATTTATCCTTTTTATGAAAGCATGCATTATTTTTGCCCTCTAATCATAAAAGTGATAACAACTTTCAATCAGCGGACAGATTCCAACACCGCTTATCTCATCACAGTCACGCGATCTTCCTCATAAAAAGTAAAACTGAAAATCGTTCGATTTTTCTCCTATCCGGCAGGATATCTCCGGCGTAAAACTTTTTAATGTCATAAGAAATATTCGAACAACCATTTTAGGCATATAATATTTTTAGTTTTAGGTTAACCTAAATTTAATCGCGTCAGGAGGAACTTCCGGAATCAAAAAAAACGAAACAGCACCAATTATTTTCTGTCGTCAGAATATAACGGCAGCCATAAAAAGTCATAAGTTTTTTAGATATCACACGATTCACAAATAAGGAGAAAAATGAAACAGATTTTCAAGATTTTATCAGGTGCACTATTCATTCTTTTGCTGACAAATCCGGTTATCGCAGAGAATCAAAACAGCGAACAACAAAAACTGAACGTGGTCGCCACTACGACCATGCTGGCTGATCTTTCAGCGCAAATTGGCGGAGAACAGGTCGATGTACATGGGCTGATGGGGCCCGGGATTGATCCCCATCTCTATCAGGCAAGCGCAGGAGATGTCACGTTGATGCAAAAAGCCGACGTTGTTGTTTATAACGGGCTTCACCTGGAAGGGAAAATGGGAGAAATATTCGAAGCGCTCTCACTGCAGGGAGATCCGGTCATCTGCATTGCGGATGGGATCGATCCAGACTCACTGTTGTGGTCGGAAGATGGTTCCGGTCAGCCGGATCCCCACATCTGGTTTGATGTATCGCTGTGGAAAAAAGCAGCCGAAACAGTCGCCGCCGGTTTCACCAGAATTGATCCCGAAGGCACGTCGGTATATCAGGCGAACCTGGAACAATACCTGAAAGAACTGGATGATCTGCAAACATATATCCGGGATCGTGCCGCAGAAGTACCGGAAACGCAACGGGTTTTGGTCACCGCGCATGACGCCTTCAATTATTTTGGGAATGCGTATGGATTTGAAGTCCGGGGACTTCAGGGCATCAGCACAGACTCTGAAGCCGGCACAGCGGACGTCCGGCTGCTTGCCGATTTTATCGTCGAAAGACAAATCCGGGCTGTCTTTATTGAAACCTCCGTCCCCTCCAAAACGATTGAGGCGCTCCAGGCCGCAGTGCTGGCGAAAGGATTTGAAGTATCGATCGGCGGGGAATTGTATTCCGATGCGTTGGGGGATGAAGCGTCAGGTACGGAAACATACATCCTCACATTTAAAGCAAACATCGACACAATTGTTGACGCGTTGAAATAACCATAAGGAATAACGATGAGAAATGCTGTGAATGAAACTGTTGTCGAAATCGAAGATTTATCCGTTGCTTACGATGACAAACCGGTCCTCTGGGACATTGACCTGCAAATTCCTGCACAAAAACTGGTTGCGGTCGTCGGCCCGAACGGCGCCGGAAAATCCACACTGATCAAAGCGATGCTGGGGCTCATTCAGCCGATCACCGGAACTGTTCGTTTTTTTCCGGAAGAAGCTGAAGAAAAAAGAAGGCTGCAAAACAGGATCGGCTATGTTCCGCAGAGCGGAAGTGTCGACTGGGATTTTCCGGCAACCGTATCAGACGTTGTGATGATGGGTAATTATGGAAAATTAGGCTGGATCAGACGTCCGGGAGGAAAAGAAAAACAGCTTTCTCAGGAAATGATTAAGATGGTTGGCATGAGCGATTATGCCAACCGTCAAATCAGTCAGCTTTCCGGAGGACAGCAGCAGCGGGTATTCCTTGCGCGCGCACTCGTTCAGCAGGCCGACATTTATCTGATGGATGAGCCGCTTAAGGGTGTTGACGCGCAAACCGAAAAAACGATCATCAATTTATTGAAAGCATTAAAGGAACAGAAAAAAACAGTTGTGGTCGTTCATCATGATTTGCAAACCGTCACAGAATATTTCGATTGGGTTACGCTGATCAACCGCCGGATTATCGCGTCCGGTCCGGTTGACGACGTTTTCAATGAGGAAAATTTAAAGAAAGCGTATCGTAATACCGGAAAACTATTAAAGGACGGATAACCTTATGGAAAATATCGTCAACCGGACC
>CALAEB010000085.1 GCA_937890875.1 uncultured Anaerolineaceae bacterium
GATCAGGGCTCCGGAATCTCGGAGGATGATCTGCCGTATTTATTTACCAGCCATCCGCCTGATATTCCGAACCGTTCGGACTCAAACCGGGGAATGGGGATCGGTTTATCGATTTGCATGACCATCGTGAAAGCCCACCAGGGGAAAATGGAAGCATATAATACCAAGACCGGCGGAGCGACATTCCGCTTTTTGCTCCCGCTGAATGGCGGAAAGGTGGATGATAAGCATGAGTAACCATCCGCTGATTCTTGTGATTGAAGATGATCAGACCGTGTCCGGTTTTATGTCGGCCATTCTCAGCGCAAATGATTATAAAGTTCTCCATGCGGCGACCGGAAAGGAAGCGATCCTGATGACGGCTTCATATTTGCCGGATATTATCCTGCTGGATTTGGGATTGCCGGATATGGATGGGATCAATGTGTTAAAGACAATCCGTCAATGGTCAAAAGTGCCGATCCTGGTTGTTTCGGCCAGGGGAACGGAGCGTGAAAAAATCGAAGCATTGGACCTGGGCGCGGATGATTATATTACGAAGCCTTTTGGCCCCGGTGAATTGTTGGCCCGGATCCGGACAGAAATCCGCCATAGTCAACACGCGGAAGATCCCGCGCTGGCTGAGAAAATGGTAACCGGTAATTTGGAAGTGAATTATGCCAAACGCCTGGTTTTGCTGGATGGAAAAGAAATTCATTTGACGCCGATTGAATATAAGATTCTGGTTGTTCTGGCGAAACACATCGGAAAAGTGCTTACCTACGATTTCATCATCCGGGAGGTTTGGGGTGCATACGGCAATGATATCTGGACGCTTCGGGTGAATATTTCCAATATCCGGAAGAAAATTGAGGATAACTCCGCGGAGCCCCGTTATATTGTCACCGAGATGGGTGTCGGCTATCGCATGGCCGAATCGTAGTCTGAAATTGTTCTTTTCCTGAAATCAGCCGGAAAACGGCTGATTTTTTGTTTTAAAGTGCTTCTCTGTTTCTTTATAACTTCTTAATAAATGCCGCGATTCCTTTATCCCTTATTAATCCCTTTTTCCATATACTGATTGAGCGAAGGTGGAAAGGCGGCTTGGGTTTTGGATCTGACTGAATTGTCCGCGAGGATTCTTCTGATTATGCTGATCGTTTGGGTTTTTATAACCTGGTGGAATTCCTGTTCCTGAAACCAGAGATATTGATGACTGCGGAGAAAAATATCTTTTTTATGACTGAATTGAAAAAAAATATCCATAGACTTCCGGTTGCGGAAGTTTATTCTGTATTGGAAAGCGGGCCGACCGGTTTAACACAAGCGGAAGCTGAAAACCGGCTGAAAAAATTTGGCCCCAATATCCTGCAAAAGAAAAAAGGCAAGCCGCTTATTCTGAAATTCCTGAGTAATTTTACTCATTTAATGGCGGTGCTTCTCTGGATCGGCGGGATCGTCGGCTTTTTGGCTGATATGCCGCAGCTGGGGATCGCCATCTGGCTGGTCAATATTATCAACGGTGTTTTCAGTTTCTGGCAGGAATTCCGGGCGGAAAAAGCGACGGAAGCGTTGCAAAAACTGCTTCCCGTATATGCCAGGACGATCCGGGAGGGGAAAGAACTGAACCTTCCGGTCGAAGTGCTGGTGCCCGGCGATGTTGTCATGTTGTCGGAAGGGGACCTTATCTCGGCTGACGGCCGTTTGGTTGAAGAAAATGATCTCCGGATCATCCAATCGACTTTAACCGGAGAATCCCAGCCGGTTTATAAAACCAAAGACGGTTTTCTGCAGGAAGGGCTCGCCCGGTTTGAATTTCCGAATATCGTATTTGCCGGAACAACGGTTGCGGCCGGGACGGGAAAATTTGTCGTTAGCGATACCGGGATGAACACCGAATTCGGAAAGATCGCAACGCTCACTCAAACCATGTCGGAGGATCAAAGTCCGCTGCAGAAGGAATTGGGACGGATGACGCGGACGGTCTCAATTCTGGCAATCACGATCGGTGCCGTATTTTTTCTGGCTTCATTGCTGATTGTCGGGAGCGAACTGTCCGTCAGTTTCATTTTCGCGATGGGAATGATCGTTGCCTTTATTCCGGAAGGGCTGCTGCCGACCGTCACGCTGTCGCTGGCGATGGGTGTCCAGCGGATGGCAAAAAAGAACGCGCTGATGAAAAAACTTTCATCGGTTGAGACACTGGGTTGTACGAGCGTAATCTGTACGGATAAAACCGGGACGCTGACCCAAAATGAGATGACCGTCAGCGATATCTGGATGGCAGGGCATGAATTTTCGGTTCTCGGAACCGGTTACCGGCCGGAAGGAGAAATCAGGGAAAAGAAAAGCGGCGAAATGGCAAAAGACACGGATTTGGATCGTCTGCTGACCGCGGCCGCGCTGTGCTGCAACGCACGCCTTTTCCCTCCGGATGATCACGCTCCGAACTGGACAATCCTGGGGGATCCGACGGAAGCCGCACTGATCGTTTTAGCCAAAAAAGCGGGACTGGATCCGGACGCGCTGCAGAAGAAATACCAGCGATTTCGTGAATTGCCTTTCGACTCAAACCGGAAACGGATGAGCACGATCAACTGGCTGGAAAATGACGGCTACCAGGCGTTTGTAAAAGGGGCGCCGAAGGAGATTCTGGAACTCTGTTCAGCGGTTCGAATCGATGGCAGCGATCAGCCGCTTCCGCTCTCGCTCCGCGAAGAAATTATGCGTGCAAATGATCAGTATGCGAAAAGCGGGTTGCGCGTTCTTGCTGTCGCGGCCCGGGCGCTGTCAGAGGATGAAAGGAGAATGACCACTTTTTCATCCGAGAATATTGAACGGGACCTGACTTTTCTGGGCCTGGTCGCGATGACGGATCCGCCACGGAAGGAAGTCGCGGCGGCGATCGAAAAATGCCATCGCGCCGGAATCCGGATCATCATGATCACAGGGGACTATGGGCTGACTGCCGAGAGTATTGCCCGCCGGATCGGGATTGTACAGCAAGCGAGACCGCGGATTATTACCGGGCCCGATCTGGAAACGCTGTCTGATGAAGAATTGAAGGAAGCACTGAACAGCGAAGTGATTTTTGCCAGGGTGGCTCCGGATCAGAAATTGAGAGTGGTTTCCGCGTTGCAGGAGATGGGACATATTGTTGCGGTCACCGGCGATGGGGTTAACGACGCGCCGGCGCTGAAAAAAGCGGATATCGGTGTGGCGATGGGACTGTCGGGGACCGACGTGGCTAAAGAAGCTGCGGATATGGTGCTTACGGATGACAATTTCTCATCCATCGTCAGCGCGATTGAAGAAGGACGGACAGTTTATAATAATATTCGTAAATTCGTGGTCTATGTCTTTAATAGTAACGTCGCTGAGGCGGTGCCGGTGGTTTTTTACCTCTTTTCGCGCGGATCGATTCCGCTGCCGCTGACGATCATGCAGATCCTGGCCATCGACTTGGGGACGGATATGGTGCCTGCCATCGGGTTAGGCGCGGAACCTCCGCAGGATGGGATTATGGACTTGCCACCGCGTTCACAAAAAGAATCGTTGATGAACCGGTCCATCCTTGCAAAAGCTTTCTTTTGGTACGGGGCGCTTGAAGCGGTATTATCGATGCTTGCCTTTTTTGTGTTCAATCGGCTGCAAGGGTGGCCGGAACTGCCGATGCATTCCGAAGGCGTGCTGTATCGGGAAGCGACGAGCGTCACTTTTGCGGCGATCGTCTTCGCGCAGATCGGTGCGGTTTTCGCATGCCGGTCGGATCTGAACTCGATTTTCAAAATCGGCTTTTTCACCAACCGGCTGGTGATCATGGGTATTATGACGGAAATAAGCATTTTGCTGATTCTGTTTTATGTCCCGTTTTTTAACCTGATTTTTAATACCGCCCCGTTAGGGTTACGGGAATGGGGATTGGTCATGCTTCCTGCCCCTGTGATCTTGTTGCTGGACGAACTGCGGAAGAAAATTCTCCGGAGCAGGAAGCGCCGGTCCAATGCAGTGAATAACCCGTTGGAGGGAAAAGTATGAAAGTGATCATCGTAGGATGCGGCCGGATCGGTTCCGGCCTGGCAAAACATTTATCCGGGTTGGGCAACAGTGTTACGGTGGTTGATTCCAACCGTTCGGCATTCGAACAACTGGGGACCGCATTTACCGGAAGAGTTGTTGAGGGCGTCGGTTTTGACTGGGACGTTCTGACCCGTGCGGATATCGCTCACGCGGAGGCTGTGGTTGCCGTCACTTCCAGTGATGATATCAATGCGGTTGTCGCCCGCCTGGCCAGGCTGGTTTTCCGGGTCCCGAAAGTCATCGTGAGAATGTATGATTCGCGGAAAGCCGAAATTTATGAACAGTTTGGAATCCAAACGCTTTCCACGACGAAATGGGGAATTAAGCGGGCTGCCGAGCTGCTCAGTTACACGCCTTTCAGAACGACAATCACGCTGGGAACCGGTGAAGTTGACATTGTGGAAATTGAGATTTCAGCCATGCTGTCGGGATATACCGTTTCCCAATTAACCGTCCCGGGCGAAATTCAGATCGTTGCGGTCAACCGGAAGGAAAAAACCTTTCTGCCGACGCTGGGGACCGAACTTCAGGAAAAGGATCATGTTTATGTTGCCAAAGCCGCGGGTTCTGCCGCCCGTTTGAAAAAAGTTTTCAATTTGGCATAACAGGAGGATGGGAATGAAAGTATTGGTTGTTGGCGGCGGAAAAATGGGGACTTTCTTGTGCTCATTGCTTTTGGAGCGCGGGCATCAGGTAAAGCTGATTGAAAGCCGGGCGGAAAAACTCCCTGCCATGCGGCGGGATCTTCCGGATGATGTGATCGTTATCGGTAACGGAACCTCACCTGAAACGCTGGAATCGGTGGGGATAAGGCAAATGGATGTTGTCGCGGCCGCGACAGGTTCCGACGAAACCAATTTAGTCGTTGCAACGCTTGCGCGAATGGAATATGGCGTTCGCCGGGTGGTTGCGCGCGTGAATAATCCGAAAAATGCGCGTTTATTTACCGCTTCAATGGGGGTTGACGTCGGTTTGAATCAGGCGGAATTGATGGCTCGTTTTGTGGTTGAAGAGCTTTCAATGGGGGATATGATGACACTTCTGAAGATTCATGGGGGACGTTACTCGCTTGTGGAAAAAAGCGTCCAGGCAAATTCTGAGGTGGCGGGAAAGATGGTGATGGATATCCCGATGCCGAGAGAATGCATTCTGGTCGCCGTAATCCGCGGAAAAGAACTGTTGATTCCCCGCGGGGATACCATGCTTTTGGCGGATGATCAGGTCATCGCGATAACCGACGCCCCCGGCGTTGGGAAATTGTCCGAGTTGCTTCAGGGGCATACGGACAATTGATCTCCGGTGTGCGGAGCCTGTCCGGAACAAACACAATAGCGGGTTCGATCGTTCATAATGATCGAACCCGCTATTGTGTTTGAGACGACGGGGAATCTTATAATTTTTTTCTTTCATTCGAAAGAAATCGCAGATCCGGAACTTTTTGGCGGCAATCCTTTTGATACTCCAACCAAATTTTGAATTGTTGCTTTTGGGCAAGAGACTTCTTGGTATAATTTTCAGGATTAGACAGAGATTTAATCTTGAACAGACGACCAACAAAAAGCTTTGCCGGTGTGACCTTCTCTGCCGGAAGGGAATTTCATCGCAGCAGAATTTGTTTCTGGTTTATATCATTAGGAAGAAGGAACAAGCATGGCTCAAACAACAACCCTTTGTCCGCGCTGTCATCATCAGATGGTTGCGGACGTACAACAAGTTTTTGATCTCAATCAGGACCCGGCTGCGAAAGAGCGCCTGCTCAGCGGGCAGGTCAATGTCGCGGTCTGCCCTTCCTGCGGTTATCAAAGCGCAGTCGGCGTACCGTTGATTTATCATGACCCTGAAAAAGAATTGTTCCTCTCTTATTTCCCGGCCGAATTGAATGTGCCGGTCAATGAGCAGCAGAAGATTCTCGGACCGCTGATTTCTCAGGTCGTGAACCATTTGCCGCCGGAAAAAAGAAAAGGGTATTTGTTTCAGCCGCAGGCAATGCTGACGTATGATACTTTATTGGAGAAAATTCTGGAGGCGGACGGAATCACAAAGGAGATGCTGCAGGATCAGGAAAAAAAGGTCAACCTGCTGCGGAAATTGATCTCCAGTCCGGAAGAATCCATTCCTGAAATCATCCGGCAGGAGACCGAATTGGTCGACCAAAATTTCTTTGTCCTGCTCACCAATCTGCAAAACAATTATGCCCAGACGCGGAACGAAAAGGCGCTGAAAATCCTGCAGACCATTCAGGAAGCGCTGCTGAATGAGACCGCTTATGGGCGGGAAGTGAAAAAACGGGCTGAAAGTACCCAAAACGCGATTCGAGATCTGCAGGCGCTGGGAGACCGGTTAAATCAGGATACACTGCTGGATCTGGTTCTCAGTGCGCCGGATGACACCTATTTGCAGACGTTGGCCGGATTGGCGCGCAACGGGATGGACTATACCTTTTTTACCAAACTGAGCGGGCGGATTGAATCCGCTGATGCGGCAGCAAAAGAGCAATTCAGTGTGATTCGTGAGAAATTGCTGGATATGATCCAGCAAATTGATACCGCGCTCGCTGAACAACGGCAGGCCCGCAAAACTGTCTTTGATGAAATTATGAAGGCGGAGAATATCGAACAGGCGGTTGTGAAATATGCCCGTGCGATTGACGAGAGTTTTATGGAGGTCGCCAATGCCGAGCTTCAGGAAGCCCGGAAAAGCGGCGATTTCATGCGCAGTGGAAAAATCCAGCAAATTATCGATACGGTTGCTAATTTGAGCCGGCCGCCGGCTGAAGTGGAATTTCTGGAAACATTGATGACCAAGGCGGATGAAGCGGAACTGCGGGCTGCGTTGGCGGAAAACCCGGATAAAGTGACGGCTGAATTCCGGAGTCTGCTGGATATGCTGCTGAATGAGTTGGAGAAAGCTCCGGACGCGGAAGCGGACGATGTCCAGAAGGTTCGGCGGATTAAAGCGCTGATCGGATCATAATATCCTTGATTTTTTTGAAGTCTGGAGTCCCGGCCCGGTCGGGATTCCTGTTTCTTCACAAAGAAAGATACATTTATCTCACAGAATATTCCGATAAAAAAACGGTATGTTTACCGGCTTTTTTTATCGGAATATATGGTTATTCTTTTGGGGGGTCGTTGTAAACCAGCCCGAGCAGCGGATCATCCGTGAAAATCCCGTCCACCCCCAGCCGCTGCATCTGCAGCATGTCGTAAGATTCGTTCACCGTCCAGACACGGACCTGCCGCCGGGAGAGATGTTCCAGCCGGACGAGCTTTTCGCTGACATCACGCAAATTCGGGTGCAGCGCGTCGACGTTGATCGAATGATTCAGGATATTCCGGGCGCTCCAGCCTTTGAAGCCGGGCAGGGCGAGCAACCCGCAGTGAATCTCCGGCAGCAAATCTTTTGCCCGTACCAGATTTTGGAACCTGAAAGATGACAGGAAAACGGAATCTTTCAGATCCAGATCGACGATCATTTCGATTACGGAATCGACCAGTTTATCCTGTCCTTTGGACTCATAATTGACCAGTTCCACATTGATTTTCAGCTTGCCGCCCAGTTCGCGCAGAACGGCTTCCAGTGTCGGGACCGGTTCGTTTTCAAAAGCGATGCCTTTCCGGATGCCGGCGTCCAGCTTTTTGATTTCGGCATAAGTCAGCGCGGCAACTTCACCGGACCCGTTGGTGGTGCGGTCAACGCTGCTGTCATGCATCACGATGACGACATTATCGGCGGTCAGACGCGCGTCCAGTTCGATGCCGGTCGCACCAACTTCATAGGCCTTCCGGAATGCCAGAAGCGTATTCTCCGGATATGCAGCGGAATATCCGCGATGTGCGATGATTTCCATAATTCAGCCCCGTTTTCTTTCAGGTTAATCATACCAAATAACAAGATGTTCGGCGGGAAAAAAGAAAATTCCCAGAAACCCGAAACAAGCCGTAAAAATTTGGATTTCAGTATGATAGGATCATCGCTTGGTTTTCAAACTGGAAAAAGCCATATACTTGGCGAGTGCGTCCCAGTGCGGGGTAGGGATGCCCGCCTGCGCTTTCAGCTGTTCAAAAGCCTGATGAAGCGCGGTCATCTCTGGCAGTGCTGACATGGCATGGTCGCTGGCCGCCAGCTTTCCCACGGCCGTTTTTGCCATGATCCACAGAAGCAGATATACTCGGCTCCGCTTTGTGCGGAAAAAGTCTGCTTCTCCGGGCGGCAGAATCGGGTATCCCTGCTGTTCCAGCACACGGTACCCCTCATCCGCAGCGTCGATGACCTGATTCAGCAGGCCTTTGCCGGCTTTGGTCAGGTCGCCGTGTGTCGCGTAACAAGCGTAAGCAACCGGCAGAATGAAGGCCAGGTGACATTTACACCAGGCATCCATATTATCGAAAAAGGCCAGTTTGTACCCGGCTTTCTGGAGGATTTCCCTCAGCAGGGTCTCATAAGCCGGATCCAGCGCGGCATGATTTCCGCCCAGTTCCATTTTTGCGCCCAAATGGACACTGATAACTTGGCCGCCTTCACGGCGCCCGCCGGTTGTCTGGAAGGCGAAAGCGATCGTTTTCGGATGTGCGGCCGCGGTTTGTAATGTATGGATGGTTGCTGTCGTATCAGGATTGTTGCCGACGAGTACGATCCGTTCGCTGACATTCGCGGCCAGAACGGGCAGAATTGCCGGCAGATGCGTATATTGCATGACGACAAAGATGACGTCAAACCGTTCTTCGGAGTGCAATGTTTCGATTGTTTTGATCCGGTCAACCGTTGTTTTATGCTGAACATGATGCCGGATGATCAGACCGTTTTTGTCGATGGTTTCTTTCCAGTCTCCCCGAGCCAGCAGTGTCAGGTCGCAGCCGCTGCGGGCAAGCTTGTGCGCAGACGCCCGCGCCGTATACCAGAACCCGCGGTTTTTCATTTGATATTGTTGAACTATTGATTCCTTGTGTATTCATTGGCTCTCCTGAGATTATCCGCCTCATGGAGGTCGTCACCAGCTGGCAGATATTCTGCAGAACCCTTTAAATAACCGTTTGATCACGGAATCTAAAGAATTTTGTCAATATTTATTATAACTGGCTGCGATGACATGGCAGAAAAAGGCAACGAGCTCTTAATTTACGACATTTACAGGATTGTTGCGTAAAAATCTCTCCAAATTTTCCACCGCAATTTGCATCAGGCGTGCGCGGCTTTCTTTGGGTGCCCAGGCAATATGAGGAGTAATAAAGCAATTTTGAGCCTGCAAAAGAGGATTATCCGCTCTGATGGGCTCGACGGTTACCACATCCAGCCCGGCGGCGTAAATTTTGCCGGAATTGAGCGCTTGCGCCAGATCTTCTTCAACCACCAGCGGTCCGCGCGATGTGTTTATCAGAATAGCGCTGTTCTTCATTTTTCCGATGGAGCCTTTATTGATAATGCCCTCTGTCGAAGGAAGGAGGGGACAATGCAAAGAAATGACATCGGATTTTGTCAAAAGTTCATCCAGAGAAACATAATCGGCTAATTCTCGTCCCGGCTCTGATTCATGCGCGTCATAAGCTAAAACGTTCATTCCAAAGGCCCTGGCAATGACGGCAGTTTTTTGCCCGATGCGTCCGAACCCGATAATTCCCATAGTTTTATTGGCCAGTTCAATCAGAGGATAATTCCAAAAACTGAAATCCGGACAGTTTGTCCAGTCGCCTCTATATACAGCTTCAGAGTGAGCGGCTGTGTGATGACAGATTTCGAGGAGCAATGCAAAGACGAACTGGGCAACTGCTGCAGTCCCATAGGTTGGGATGTTGGTGACGGTGATCTCTCTTTCCCGTGCTGCGGTGACATCTACGACATTGTATCCGGTAGCCAGCACCCCGATGTATTTAATTGACGGGCAGGCGATAAGAGTCTCACGGGTGATGGGGGTTTTGTTAACAATGACAATCTCGGCATCGCCGATTCGCTGCGCGATTTCTTCTGCCGGGGTCCGGTCATAAACTGTCAAGAAGCCCAATTTTTCAAAGCCTTCCCAGCTTAAATCGCCGGGGTTTTCAGTATATCCATCCAAAATTACAATTTTCATAATTTATCTCCAGATTTACAAAGTAACAGCTATCTGAGGCAGTAATAAATGTCCAATCCAACGGAGGGACACCCTGTTTGGGCGGAGCTTGGTCTGAAGCTGTGCTTTGCGTTAATAAAGTACCGTTGAAAGTCCTGTTTCCTTGCAGCGATATGCTATTTGACAGTGAGCAGCTGTGTTTCAAATTCCGCTTTGTATCCACCGTACCACAAGGCAAGACGCAGCAATCCAATCATTGTATCTTCTGCATGGGGCGCCAGATGACAGGGTCTTTTCAGCTTTTTCTGAATCAATTGCTGCAGAAGACGGGATTTGCGAAGAACTCCTCCTGTATAAATAATGGCGCTCGTTTGGCTGTCTGTGTCTGAAAACAACTTTTGGAAAGCGGTGCAATATTCCGCTGCCATGTAGGCATAGGCCCGATAAAACAGGTTGCCCACCCTTAAATTACTGCTGCCGATCTCCATAATGGAGCCACTATCGGGTGCTGTGTGGTTAAAAAAGGAAAGATTGACCCTTAAGTCAGGTTCTCCATCGTCGGCGGATTGCGCTTCTTCGGCCATATGATCCAGCAGCTTCCAGACTTCTGCCGGGGCGATTTGAGGGACGCTGAAAACGTGTTGCCCAATGTCCATTACGAAATCAGCCAGAACATTCAGCGAGCGGCCCGAAGGCAGTTGGGTGAGGGCACGCAACGTTCTTCCATAAAAGAATGGGCGGGTTTCGTACGTGCCGAAATGAAGCCCTTTATCCACATAACTGATCTGGCCTCCGGTGCCGATGTTGATGACGGTGTGGTCATCCTCTGTGCAGGCGCCCAGCACCGCAGCCTGATGGTCACCGACGGCAGTATAGATCGGAATACATTTCTTTTCAGCTGAGGTGTAGAAAGCAGCCGGCTCCGGGCCGTCATCAACAGGAGGAAAAAAAAGATTGCCCAGTCCCAGTTCGTCGGCCAGTTCCCTGTTCCAGTCCTTTGCCGTCAGACTGTAAAGTCCTGAAGATGCGGCGACTGTGGAATGGATGGGCGGTACTGTCCCGGTGAGCAGTCGGATGATTCCGTCGCCCATCATCGAAAAATGCACCGGCTCGCTGATCTTTTTCTGCTTCATATAGCAGTAGAGAGGGGACAGACTATGCGTGTTTTTAAGGAAAATCCCATTCTGTGCTAACAGATTGTGATTGACTGAATGCCGGATAAACGATGCAGCATCCTCTTGATCTCCCATAAAGTTGCCGCGCATGTCTTGCCATGATATGTAATTGGTGATGGGGTTCCCGTTTCTTTCGAACAGCATAAAACCATGCATCTGTACCGAAAACAGAATTCCCTCCACTGCATAGGAAGCAACCGCATCCTCAATCATTTTTTTTACCAGATCTGCCAGCGCTTCGATGGGTATTTCCCGTGTATAACCCGATTTATCAATAAAATCCGGCGTAGGGACGCTGCTGGAGTGTTGAATGCTCAGGGTTTCGAGGTCAAGTATAGAAGATTTAATAAACGTAGATCCGATATCAATTCCCAGCACCATCATATGTTTTTATGGATTCCTTTCGCAGTAGGTTTTGCAAAAGGGCTTTCAGCGGCTTTTGCCGTGATAAGCCCACGTTGGTATCGCTGGCTCAGATGATGATCTGGACCGGTCCGATGGCCTTGTGCTCTAATCCCAGATTTTCACGGAAGGTGGACACGTCTTTTCGAAGGTTTTCCATAAAGATATGCATATCGCCCGAATGAAACAGCAGATTCATGCCGCTTTCTTTTGCCCAGGCGATCTGTTTGTCGATTTCACCCATATAATGGATGCCGGCGGCAATCTTTTTTGCGCGGGCCTTTTTTAGGATGGTGATCACTGCCTGATTGAATTCATCATTGTCGTAATCGTTTGGCTTGCCCAGACTGAAAGAAAGATCATTGGGTCCGATCACAATCCCGTCAAGACCGGGGACATCCAGAATGTCGTCCAGCGCCTCCATGCCGGCCCGGCTTTCAATATTTACAAACAGCAGGTGGTTTTTGTTGGCACTGCTTAGCTGCCGGGTGACTTCCTCGGGCAATTGAGCCTGACCGGCCAAAACCCTCTGGAGCAGCTCACCCTTCAACGGTTTATAATGAACTGCACCTACCAACTGGCGTACCTGCTCAGGCGTTTCGATGTAAGGCGCCAGAACGCCATGGGCTCCGGCATCCAATACCTGGGAGGCCAGATAAGGGTCGGGAGATAGGATGCGGACAACGGGTGCCAGATGATGGGCGGCATAAAGCATACACATGTTCGATAAGGTATATAAATCCAGCGCAACATGCTCGGTATCAATAAAAACAAAATCAAGCCCGCATTTGTCAATATATTTCAGCCATTTTGGCGAAGGAGAAACTATCAGTGTCCCACAGAGGGTGTCCCCCTGCGCCAAAGCCTGTTTGCATTCAAATCCTATCATTTTTACTCATCCTTTTTGCTTGTTTAAATATTCCGTTTGCGTCATATTACATCAGGGCTATATTGCCCGCCACCCGTAAAATACCCCGATAAAGATTCGTTGCGGCGGCGGGGTTATACCCGTATACCAGAAGGACATCGAGTAAATAAGGTGAAAACGATAATCCACACAATTCTTGCGTGAACGCCATGGCAGCAATTTCGCCAAGGCAGGAAATGGGAGCGCTATATTTTAATGGCCCGATGGACCAGAGCTGAACCTTCTCCTGTTTTGTGAAGATACCGTTTTTATTTTGTTCTTCCAGCCAATGAAACAGCTCGTGACTCAGCAAGATATTTGCAATTTCTTCGCGGCGGTTGATCCCGATCCCGTTTCCGACGGGTAGAAACTGTTCCGCTTTATTCAGGCAATCGTCATAAATACGGATCTTGTTGGGAGGGAAAAACTGGGCGAAGAGTACCTGGGCGCCGTCGCCAGGGATGGGCAGATATTCCACGGTTATTCCCATCTGTTCCGCATATTCCCGCATGGATCGTCCAGCCGCTTTTTCATTCAGCTCCCCGGCAAAGCTGCGCCCGCATTCTTCGGCCTGTTGCGCCAAACGGATGCGCTCAGGAATGCTAAATTTTTGTCGGACAGGTTCACGGCTGAAGGCATAAAGCCCCCATTGAGCATCCGTCAGGAACAACAGGCTGCTGAGCATTTCGTCGAGGTCAAGCGTTTCCACCTTCGTGTTGTCGGCCTGCTGCCCCATGTGATTTCCTGAGATCCCCAAAAAACTGTGTATGATCTTTTTGATACTCAAAGTTTGTTTTTTGTTCCCACAATGATGATTTCGTCCTCAGGGTTGAGCATCTGAATTTCAAGATCCATAATCATCAGCATGTTTTCAAGGCTGATCGATCCTGAATAATCCATCACCTTGGCGTTGACGCAGATATAATAATCCGGTCGCAGGATGGCGTCCGCATGAAAGGCCGACAAGCTGTTCCAGATCTGTTTTACCGTTTCCTGGTAATCACACGCTTTGGAGACAACCGCTTTTCCCTCGCTGCGCTGTACCTTAATGAAGCCGTTTTTGTCGAGAATCCGGATCGGCCGCACGTTTCCGTCACTTTTGCCGCCAAATACATACAGATTTCTGTTTCTGGCCAGCAGCCTGGTTTCCTCCTCCTTTATCCCCATATCAGCCCCGGCGATTACCCGGGCCTCCTCCTGGGTACATTCCTTCATCAATTCTTTCGATTTCACCTCATTGGAACCCAATGCTATGGCGGTAACCTTGGAAGTGGTAGGGTCGATTTCGATATGTACCTCAATGGAATCAGGTACGGCTCCACTTTCGATCGCTTTGTTAACCACCTCCTGTTTAATTGCGCGGATATGTTCCTTGGTGGGGTTAGGGATTACACGCTCTACAACGTCCCGCACCATGGCCAGCGCGACGCCGATGGAGGAAATAACCTCGGCATTTTCAGGGATGCTGTACTTTAAATCCAATTTTTCGGCGCAAAAACCGATCAAAGCGGCTGCGCCGCCGCCAACTCCCACTAACGATATCTGGTCTTTTTCGAGACGGTATTTCTGGATGAATCCATTAATGACCGGCATGATCTTTTCATAACTTTTTAAAAGGATCTGCTGAGCCAGCTCCTGAACTGTGATCTGCAGAAGCTTCGCTAAAGGGGCCATCGCTTTGGCTGCCGCATCCCGGTTGCCGTGAGAGAAATATTGTTCATCCACAAGGCCCAGAACATTTGCTGCGCAGGTGTTGGTGATTGCGATGCGCTTGCCATTCTGCAAACGGATCGCCACATAATCCGCCGGATCACCCTCTTTGGGAGAGAAAAACTCCACTTGCGGGTCAATGATTTCGGCTTCGTCTGTAAAAACCGCATAGTCTGCTCCGGCGATATGCGCGCTTCTGGGGCCGACGTCAATGACTTTCTCCTTTGTCGCTCGCACCATGCTGCCGCCTGCTACGCCTAATACCCGCACATCTAGGGAATTGATATAGGTCTGATGCCCGCCGATTATCATGTAATCAATCCCGGGCCGTCCATTTTTGATGACTCCGATATTGGTGGTTGTTCCACCCACTTCGAAATAGATCCCGTTGGAGGCTCTGAGATACATCAGAGAGCCCATGACACTGGCGGCCGGGCCGGAAAGCATGGTCAGCACGGGACGTTTTTTCACTTCCTCAATTTCCATCACGCCGCCGTCGCCACGCATAATCATGAGCGGCACTTTTACACCGGCCTCCCGTACACTTTTTTCTGTGCTGTTCGCGGTATGCAGCATTTTGGGTAAAATGCTGGCATTGACGGCCGCGGTGCGTGTTCTGCGGGTCAGGCCATAGAGCTTGGTGATCTCGGAGGCCATTGTTGTGAGAAGCCCCATCTCTTTTGCTATGGCATAGATTATTTTTTCATATTGTTCATCATCGACTCCAAAAGCCATGGAGGGGACGATTACCTGTACTCCCTGGCCTTTGAGCTCGGTGATGATCTCCCGAATGAGTTCCGGGCTGAACTTTTTCTTTGTGATAAAGGCGTTAGTGGTTTTGATCTCCTTGGTATCGCCAAGAGAGATATTCGGGATGCGGCACTGGCCTTTGGCAAGCAAACCTTCCAGTCCTCCGCCGGCGATGCCGATTATCCCTACATGCGCCACGTCCCCTTCTATCAATGCGTTCGTTGCCTGGGTCGTGCTGTGAGCAACAAAAACGACATCGTCGGGATCGATATGGTTTTCCCGCATACATTGCTCAAAGGCAAGGACGACCCCTCTCGCCACGCCGTCGGGATGACTGTGCGTGGTTTTCAGGGTCACTTTGCCCACAATTTCATTTGTGCTGTTATCAATTGCGACAGCCTTTGTATGGGTCCCTCCAACATCGATTCCCATTCGGATCAGGCGCTTGGACATAGTTATCAGGGTCTCCTTTTTAGGGGCGACTGCATAAGACTCACGATATGCAGTCGCCTCGGACATGATTTAGATGAAATTTTGACCGTTTCCCAGTGCTAAAAGGCTGTGCTTCCGTAAACGATGAAGGTATAAGCGAGGATCGCAATGCAGAAAACCCAGCAGGCGGGAACACTTTTCTTGAGCCAGTCATTGGTTGGCACTTTGGTATACCCGATTCCCCAGGCTGTCCAGGATTGCGTGAAGCATCCGCTGATGTGCATGGACAGGGTAGTCGTGCCGAGAACCATCAAAACAAAGGGGCTGCTGAAGCCGATAGTTGTCAGAATTTTTGCGGTGGCGGGACCGGCCCCGGCCAGGGTTAAGGGTCCGCGGAACAATGCCAACGGCGCTAAGATTCCTGCGAGAGCGCAAACGAGGAGCGGTGATTGAAGGTTGACGCCATTGAGCAAGATGCCCAGATAAGGCGCAGCCAAAGCTGCCGCTGCATTAAACATACCTACTGTGAGAAGGAAGCCCATGAAAGGCGCAACGTCTACGACGCCGTCATGAAAGTTCTTGGAGAAAAGATAGGCGGTGTCCTTAAAGCGCTTCATCTTTCCACATACGGCCATTGCAAAGAAGCCTGCAATCAGGAAGCCTGCGATCACAGGAATTTTAAAGACATACAGAAGAAAAACGGGAATGATCGGGGCGAGAAGTGCTATGCCGGGAACCTTACCGGGTTTTTCTTCAGAAGGAACGTCTGTCTGAGCAGCCCAGGCATAGGCTTTTTCTTTTCTCAGATAGATGAGTGAGAAGATAGAGAGGATGATGATCTGGATGACCAGCGCGATGATCCCCCAGTTGAAGAACTGCTGATAGCTGTAAGTGTCACCAATTCCGAACAGGGTGACCCACTGGTTGTGCTGTACCGGGTTGATGAACAAGGCTGCTCCCACCGATGCGATGTATGAAAACAGCGCCACGGCCTTGGGGATGCCCAGTGAAGTCAGGATCGGCAGCACGATGACCCCGATGGCGATAACACCACCTGCTCCATAAATGCCGGAAAAAATCAGTGTACAAATGATGGATAACAGGATCATGGTCAGTCCGGGGCGATCTCCGTCCAATTCAACTGTTTTCCGGATGATGGTTTCAGCGATTCTTGTTTCAAGAATTACCTGGCCAAACCATGCGCCGAACATAACATTGACCAGGTTCGCTCCGTAACTTTCGGCACCTTTTTGAAAGACATTTGTCATTGCTTCCACAATATTCGCTGGAACTGACCCTGCATTTGCGGCTAAAAAGGCTTCACTGGAAATAAAATTATTTCCAATAAGCGCCAACGCTGTGTAAATAACTGTAATAATAAGAAATCCGATTTGGATGCTGCCGCCTTTAAACGTGTAGACGACAAGACCTGCGTATGCCAGCAACATTAAAATTCCGATTCCAATTTCCATTCCACTCCTCCTAAGTGATATTGATTATCTGATGGTTCCCGGGTTTTGGGATGCAAGCGTCTGATTTAGTTAAATATTTGCGATAGGCCCCCTCTTTCAAAGAATGTATAGCTCAGGATAATGCGTAATAATTCATTTGAAATATATAGTTCATTGGATTAATAAATTAATTGTGCGGTAAATATATCAGTTTGAGAAATTTTTGTCAATAGCTTAAATGAATTCAAAATCAGCAGCTTTACTAAGAGGGGCGAGGCAAAATGATCCAAAATATTTCCCGGCCGTGTTCCAAAAAATGTGGAGCAGGTGATGTGGCTGAAAAATCGCAAAAGCAGACAATAAAACGAAATTCGGTCAAGGCGGCTTTCAGATTGTTGGATTCCATTTGTTAACGCCCTCATTTTTTACTTCTGACACCCGAATCGAATTTCGAATTTCCCGGAAAGCGGTTTACGGTCGGTAGTTTGAAATTTAGATGTGCCATTCGAATAAGGAGAAAATATTTGTTGTTCTTTCCGTATTTTGAAACACTGGCTTACTGTCCGAATCCGGCTCGCTGGAATGATATAATGAATCTACTTAATCGGATTAATTATATAAACAAGGATAAATCAGAGTGGACGGTAAAAAGCCGGGCAAAAATTTATCGGATATTCAGGAAATCAATCGGGCCTTGGTTCTGAAAAATCTTCGCAACAATCCCAATTGTTCACGAAGTCAGATTGCCCGCAATACAGGCTTGCAGCAAGCTACCATAACAAAGATCGTCAACGATTTTATCGACAGCGGGATTGTGATTGAGACCAAGCTGCTCAAAAATGAGCGGGGTCGGCGCTCTATCGGTTTGGCGCTTAACGCTGAGCATTATATGGTGATTGGAGTGCGGCTGACACGTTCCCATATTTATGTCGGGCTTTACGACATTGCGGGTAAGGAATACAACCTGATCCGCGAAAGCATTAATATCTCCGAAGGCGCTGAAGAGGCAATCAAACGAATGAATCGGGTTATCCATTATATGCTGGATACCGCGGGGAATGAATATATTTTAGGTATCGGCGTAGGACTTCCGGGGCCGTTTCTAAAGGAAGAAGGAATAATTGCCGTAATGGCCGACTTCCCGGGCTGGGAAGGCTATTCGATCCGTCTCGGGTTGGAAGAAGAATTTGGCAAAATCATTTATACCGTACATGATGCGTATGCCAACGGGCTTGCGGAATGGTGGTTTGGAAATAAACGGGAAGAATCCAAGATACTGCTTTCGGTCAGTATGGAGGAAGGACTTGGGGCCGGTTTAATTAACAATGGGAAAATATATTATGGTACTCAGGGAATTGCCGGGGAGATAGGGCATATCTCTATCGACTATCAGGGTTTGCCCTGCGTTTGCGGAAACAGAGGCTGTCTGCGCAATTACTGCACAAAGGCGGCAGTGGTGCGGCAAGCCATGGAAGGACTTGAACAGCATCCTGAAAGTGCATTGAACCGTCTGCCGGACATTCGGCTGGAGAGTATTGTTCAAGCAGCCTTAGAAGGCGATACTTTTTCGGCTGACTTGATTCGGCAGGCGGGTACTTTTTTAGGATATGGGCTTATCAACGCGATTTATGCCTATAACCCGGACATGATTGTTCTCAGCCGTGAATTTGCCCAGGCGGGCGACCTTTATCTGAATGCTGTTAAAGAAGTTCTGCAGGCTCGATTGCTGCCCATAATTTACAACGAACTGCGCATTGAATTCAGCAAGTTGACCCATGATCCCGTATTAATGGGAGCCGTTGCGTTGGTAACCGACTTCATTTTTATGAATCCTTCCTATATCGTAAAACTCGGTGATGGACAGAAAAAAAAACAGGCTTCGGAGACTACGGAAAAAGTGTCTTCAATAATGTAAACCTGCGAA
This sequence comes from uncultured Anaerolineaceae bacterium, assembly GCA_937890875.1. Classification (GTDB taxonomy): domain Bacteria; phylum Chloroflexota; class Anaerolineae; order Anaerolineales; family Anaerolineaceae; genus Flexilinea. Next base: position 18,857 of record CALAEB010000085.1, read on the forward strand.
AATCGAATATAATCATATGAAATTATGGTTAAAGTGTCAAAAGTCAAATTGC
>CALAEB010000086.1 GCA_937890875.1 uncultured Anaerolineaceae bacterium
GGTGTCAATATCGGACAGATAACACCATAAAACGGGTTTTCTTTAATCATTACACCTCCAGAACCAACTTTTATAAAATTTTCGCCTAATACCAAGAACTACAAGTATTTATGCGGTTGCAACCTTAATAATGACCTTTTTCACTTTGCCCTGATAATTGTTGCTGAGAATTTGCGGGCCATGCAGATCATTCGGGAAATAAATCAAAACAAGATCTTCCGTATCAAGCAGATCCGCATACGACACCTTCGAAGCATCCGTATCAATAAACCCGACGTCAGGGAATTTTCCGAAATCAGCATCCACTTCCGCATCGTCCCGATGCTTCCAGGCTAACCGTTCACTGCCTTGAACGATGAAATGAACATCCAGAAATTTTTGATGGTATTCCATATGGATTTTTTCTTCAGCCGGCTTTGTCGAAAATTCCTGGCAATTAATGATTAGCTTATCTTCTTCAACCACTGTCTTGCCAACCGAAAAACCGGCTTTGTCGAAATTCTCCAGAATATCGATGCTTTTTAAAATCAATGCATTATTGGGGACCTGTTCTCGTATTTTTTTCAACGAACTGATAATCATTTTTCCTCTGAGAATATTATTTGGATTTGTTATTTCAAACTAAAAAGATTTATGTTATAATTCGCAAATCATATTTCATAATATGAAACATGATTTTATATATTTTACTTTAGATACCAGTTTGTTGTCAATAGATAGAAATAAAGACTTCATATTCAGAAAAATACTGAGAATTTTGCAAAAACGAACAGGAGCAAATATGTTGAAAAGCAATTCACCGTTTTTTCAGTTGAAACTTTTGAAAATTCCGGGGAAGAGGGTCCGTGAGAATGTCCAAAGGATGAATGGAAAGAGTGTGGCTTATGGCTGATCTGTTAACAGTAAAAGATCTGGAAACCCAATTTGAAACGCGGGCAGGTATTATCCATGCCGTCAATCGCATAACATTTTCTCTGAGAGAAGGAGAAACATTGGGAATCGTTGGTGAAAGCGGATGCGGAAAAAGTGTATCCATGATGTCGATGCTTCACCTGATTCCGCAGCCTTCCGGGAAAGTTGTAGGGGGAAAAGCCCTTTTCAAAGGGCAGGATCTGATAAAAATGTCTGAAAACGAGATCAGGAAAATCCGCGGATCAAAAATAAGTGTTGTGTTTCAGGATCCGATGACATCCTTCAACCCGGTTCTTACAATCGGCGATCAGGTAGCCGAACCTTACCAAATTCACAATGGGGCAAGCAAAAAAGAAGCGTTGGATCGGGCAATTAACTATATTGAAATGGTGGGAATCCCAAACGCACGAGAGCGGCTGAAATGCTATCCGCACGAGTTCTCCGGCGGCATGCGCCAGCGAATTATGATAGCGATGGGGCTGATCTGCGAACCACAGTTATTAATTGCAGATGAGCCGACAACGGCGTTGGATGTAACGATTCAGGCACAGATTGTCGACCTGGTGAAACGTCTGCGCGACGAATTATCGATGTCTATTATTTGGATTACACACGATTTAGGCATCATTGCAGGCTTGGCGGATCGCGTGAACGTCATGTACAGCGGTTCAATCGTTGAAACCTCCCCCGTAAAAGATTTGTTTAAAAATCCGCAGCGCCCCTATACAATCGGACTCTTGGGAAGCCTTCCCAAGATGAACAAAAACAAAGACTGTCGTTTAGCCTCTATCGATGGGCTGCCGCCCATGCTTCTGGAAAAGCCGTGCTATTGTCCGTTTGAACCACGATGTCAATACGCAGTGGAGAAATGCAGAGAAGTCAATCCGTCGTTAACGCAGGTTGAAGGAGACGGACAATAGCACGGCTTTTCCAGAAGCCGCATGCTGGGTAAATCCCAAAACAGGAAAGGAATACTAATGGAAGAGAAAGCGCTGCTGAAAGTTGAAAATTTGTATAAGTATTTCCCGCTGAAAACCAGTCTCCTTTTCTCCAAAAACAACGCATTTGTTCATGCTGTGGACGGCATTTCATTCGATATCTTCCCGGGCGAAACGCTGGGTCTGGTCGGAGAATCGGGCTGCGGAAAATCAACTGCCGGGCGGACGATTCTGCAACTTTACCGTCCTACATCCGGGCATGTTTACTTCGACGGAACCGATCTGACCCAGGCAAGCGGACAAAAATTACGGTTTATGCGCAGGAATATGCAAATGATCTTTCAAGATCCTTATGCGAGTCTCAATCCGCGCATGACAGTGCGAGAAATCATTGGCGAACCGATGGAGATTCATAAAACTTATGAAGGAACAGCTCTGATTAAACGGGTACAGGAGTTATTGCAGTTAGTCGGATTAAATCCGGATTTTATCAATCGTTATCCGCACGAGTTTTCCGGCGGCCAGCGACAGAGAATCGGAATTGCCCGCGCACTGGCAGTAGAACCCAAGCTGATTATCTGTGACGAACCGATTTCCGCTTTGGATGTTTCCATTCAAGCGCAAGTCGTAAATCTGCTGGTCGATCTGCAAAAACAGATGGAATTGACCTATCTTTTCATTGCGCACGATCTTTCCATGGTCCGTCATATCAGTGACCGGATTGCCGTAATGTATCTGGGGATTATCGTTGAGGTAGCGGATCAGGATGAACTCTGCGAAAATCCGCTCCATCCATATTCACAGGCGTTGCTATCGGCTGTTCCGTATCCGGACCCGGTTCTTGAAGAAAAGAGGAAGCGGATTATTTTGGAAGGTGAAATTCCGTCTCCGATTAATCCACCGTCAGGATGCCGTTTCCACACCCGCTGCAGCAAAGCTCAAAAAATCTGTTCCGTCGAACGGCCGGAGTTCCGTAAAATTTCCGACAAACATTTTGTCGCCTGCCATATGGTTCGTGAAACCTGATTATCTTTCTGATTTTATCCGGAAGGAATATCCTCTCAGATAACGATCGACTCACGAATATTGTTGATCAGTGGACACGAAAATTTGCAGTTTCCCTGTTTTCCGGGAATCAGGGGAACTGTAAATTTTCAGCATTTCAGGCATTCCGGTCAAAATTTTTTAACCATTGACATACGGATGAATAAAAAATCTCTTCCTGCTCTATCTGCAAATTATGCCCCGCGCCATCAATCACCATAAAACTGGCGCTGCCGTAATGTTCCAACAGGTTCCATGCGTCTTTATATCCCACGCTGCTATCCTGCTTCCCCAGTAAAAACATCGTCGGGAAGCCATATCTTTCTTCCACGGTATCGACATCGAATGAAAACCCATAACCATCGGACCAATACCTTTTTAAGAATTCATGATCGGCGCTCTTTACCCCGGGCAACACTTCGTTCCGGTATCTTCGCCAAGTTTTCTGAGTTTGAATTACAGCGATGTCATTAAAATCAGCATAGTCATCCGAATCTGAGAATGATCCGACATTCAACTTCACAAGAACTTCATGTTCCGGTACTGTACGCTTTTCATTGTCGGGAATAACGCACGGGCATAAAAACAAACTTCCTGCAATTTTTTCAGGCATATTTTTAATAATCCCTCTTGCCAGATAACTCCCGTAAGATTCACTGACCATCAAAAATTGTCCGTCCGGAATAATCTCCTTTACAAACTTTATAAGTATTTCCAGCATCGTATCAGCATTTTCAAGCCAATCCACCGCCTTCGTGTTCCCCATTCCCGGCAGATCAACGTAAATTCTTTGATAGCTTCTGTCATGGAAAATCGGTTCGAAACAGCCTTTCATCAGTCGGGAATCAACGCCATACCCATGAATCATTAAAACCGGCTGTCCTTCTCCAAACATTTCAAAATATAAAGCCAGGTCCCTGTGTTTCCAAAACATGTTTTATCCCTCCGTTATTTTTACCGTTTTCTTTCTATTAGCATATCGCAAAAATCAAAATCACGGCTGAACACCGGGAATGATATCCCCGCTGAAATAACCGGTAAATGAAAAAAAGAAATGAGCGTTACCGGCGCAAAGCGGGCAACATCATTCAGAAGGAACATCCTTATGATGATGATTGCTGCGTCATGCCAATCACAGGCAATAACCGCATCACGTTATGACGGTTCTGAAAGAAGTGAGACCGTATTGCAGATTGTATGCACAGAATTTACAGGGTATAACTAAACGCAGCGAAAGATCTTATCCGATATCCGAAGAATTGGAATCCAAGGATCGGACCGAATGATTCGGCTGAAAAAGTTGCGGCAAACGGAGTAAAAATAAGGGTAAAACCGGCCCCGGGCAGCGTAAACCCCAGATTTCGCTTCCGATTAAATGCAAATTGTTCTTATTCAATGCCGGCTGTCCAAAATTCTTCCGGCATACATGAATTCAAAATTCCCAGATAGCCTGTCATAGCTTTCCGTCATTTTTGAATATCCGGCTTGACGATATTTCCGGAGATCGCTATAATAAATGCGAATACGTATCATTTGCATTTAGTTGAATTTATTTCGTTATAATAAAGAACGGATCAATTGATGCAAAGAACAAAAATCTTGAGGCACGCTGGTGTTCGATGCCTCAGCGGCATCGGACAGTGCTGTACTTGTTTGGGAGGAAATTACAATGAAAAAAGGGTTTAATATTATTTTGGCCGGGTTGTTCGCACTCTCCCTGGCCGCAGGATTTGTTCCACAGCAAACTGTAACTGCAGCTTCAGAAAAAGCGCAGGCAGAAAGCGAACCGCTTTCCGTATATGCCAGTTTTTATCCGATATATGACTTTGCTTCAAAAATCGGCGGCGACAAAGTTACGGTTATCAATTTGGTCCCCGCCGGCATGGAACCTCATGACTGGGAACCGACGGCGTCGGATATTATCGGTCTTGAAAACGCGGATATTCTTGTCTATAATGGAGCTGGAATGGAGCATTGGGTTGCAGACGTGCTGGCTTCCCTTCAGAATAAAGACCTGATTGCCGTGGAAGCCTCTGAAGGCGTAACCCTTTTGGAAGGGCATCATGAGGGTGAGGAAGAACATGAGGAGGATGAAGAAGAGCAC
>CALAEB010000087.1 GCA_937890875.1 uncultured Anaerolineaceae bacterium
CTCTTTCCCTACACGACGCTCTTCCGATCTATAATTCCCGATCCTTACTTCAAAACCTTCGCCGCTCAATTCTTTTGCTTTTGCAGTATCACGAGCCAGAGCGACGATGCTTGATTTTGGAACATATGCTGTTAAGTATTGCAAAACATATCCTCCAAGTTTTCCGGTGGCTCCCGTTACAAGATATTTCGTCATCATACCCTTTCTTTTTGAATATAGCTGTATCACAAACAGTATATCTATTTATAATTATAAATAAAACCGCTGCCGACTGTGTGACACGTCAAAAGATCAGCATTTCACAATATAACGAGGTTTTTGTTATTCTTTTGTTTTTTGCGCTTCGCGCAAAAAACAAAAGAATAACAAAAACCTGCTTGTTCAAAAGCCTGTCCGAATCGCAAATTAGAAGATCAAGCACTTTCTCAGCGGTTGAAAAGTGACCGTTTCATACCGGCATAATCAATTGTCCTACAGACTGGGAAAAACAAAAATTTGATGAATGTCGTCGATCTCGGGCTGGAAAACGCGAACGGCAGATTTTCAGGTTGGTCCGGCAGCGCTCGGGAAACTATTTCGGTGTGTGAACTGGTGTTTTCCATTGCTGCTGTTTTCTCCGGCTATGCCGGAGAAAACAGCAGCAACAACTATTCGTCTTCGCTGACGCCGACCCCGCCATAATCCAGGATCTCACGCGGGATCGCCGGGTTAGCGTTCGGCGGGCTGATAATTCCCCGGTTTTCCATTTCAGCCAAGAGTTTATTGGCCCGGGTAAACCCGATACTGAGCCGGCTTACCAGCATATTTGCGGAGGCGCGGCCCTGTTTGCGCACCATCGCGATGGCCGAATCCAGTAGCGGGTCCTGATCTTTTTTATCCGCTGAAGCCGTTTCATCCAGCAGCGGGAGTTGGGTCAGCAAGCCCTGTTTCACTGCCGGCGGCTGTCTGGTCGTCACCGGCTGGACCGGAGCGCTTTCTGTCGAAGGTTCATCCCCGACCCGCGGGTTCTTCCGCCAATAATCAACCAGTTTTTTAATCTCGTCGTCGGAAACATACACACACTGAAGCCGTTTCAGGTTGCTGTCATCCACCGATAAGAAATACATATCCCCTTTTCCGAACAGATTCTCAGCGCCGCTGCGGTCCAGAATCACATGACTGTCAATATTGGTCGCCACGGCAAAGGCGATCCGCGAAGGCAGATTCCCTTTGATCGTTCCGGTGATCACATCCCGTGAAGGCCGCTGTGTGGCCACGATCAGGTGGATCCCCATCGCCCGGGCGGTTTGGGCCAGCCGGGTGATGCTGCTCTCAATGTCCGAAGCCGCTTCCATCATCAGATTGGCCAATTCGTCAATCACCACTACGATATACGGGAGCGCTTTTTCAGGATTTTTCTGGTTGTAATCCTGGATATTCCGGACGCTGCTCTGCAAAAAATGCAGATTCCGCATATCCATCTCCTGCAGAAGCCATTGCAGCACATTGCCGACCTGCTCCACATCCGTCACAACCGGCGTGATCAGATGTGGGATGCCGTTATACCCGCTCAGCTCAACCCGTTTGGGATCGATCAAAACCAATTTCAGCTGTTCCGGCGTGTAATGCAGCAGCAGACAAACCAGAATCGCGTTCAGACAGACGGACTTACCGGAACCGGTTGCGCCCGCAATCAGCAGATGTGGCATACGGGTCAGATCTGCGGCATACACCATTCCGTTGATATCTTTTCCCAGCGCAATGCCCAGCCCTTTCCGCGTTTTTTTGAAAACATTGCTCTCGATCACTTCCCGCAGCCCGACCGGGATCCGGGCCTTATTCTGTACCTGCAAGCCGATAAACGTCTTATTCGGGATCGGCGCTTCGACCGTCAGCTGTTTCACCGAAAGCGCCATCTCCAGATCTTTCTTCAAACTTTCGATCTGTTTCACCCGCACCCGGGTACGCCGGTCCGCCCGTTCCAAAAATCCGGGCTCAATTCCGTATTGGGTGAACGTCGGGCCGCATTGAATATCCACCACTTTTCCGGGCGCGTCAAAAGCATCCAGCACCTGTTCGATTTTCTGTACCTGTCCCTGAACAAAAGCGTCCTCCGGCGTAATCGCGTGGCGGACTTTCAGCGGATCCAAAATTTCGTCCACGACGGGAAGACGCCAGGGATCGGAGATCTCATTCGCAGGGTCCGCAGCGTTCCGCGCATGTGCCCCAGAAACCACTGTCGGCTTAAAAGAGGCCGCGGGCAATGAAATCGGCGCATCCGCGCCCGTTTTACTCCCCGCTTTTTTCCGCCCGTTGGTATTTTCAACGGAAGGCGATGAAGATATAACTTCATTTGCGGAGGGATCCGCCGCAGAGGACTTCTCTTTTTTCACATTCGCTTTTTGTCCGTCATCCGGATCAAACGACGGCATATCCGGAAAATTGGAGAACAGGCTTGGCTGTGCGATATCAATATCCTCCGGAACGGTCTCTGGTTCCTGCCGGCGCGAAAAAACGGGCAGTTCCTGCAGTTTCAGCGGCAGACGCAGAATCGATTGCACCGCGGTGAGGACATTTTCAGGAAGGATCCGCAGCAGTTCTCTCCCGAAAATCAACAGGAGGATCAGCCCGATAAACACATACAGGATTGCGGCGCCGGCCGTCCCGAGCGCCGTGATCAGCATCCGGTCAATCGAATCGGCAAACACGCCTCCGGCCTGTTCCGGAGATACAAACGGCGTTCTCAGGTTGGAATCATGCTGAATCACGACCAGCGCGAACAGATAAACAACTGTAAAAAACAAAAAATAACGCCAGGAAAACGAGAAAGGTTTCCTGATCCGGCGCAGTGCAATGAGCCAAATTCCCAGAAAGAGCACGACTAGGCCAAGAAAAATCCCGCTTTTGCCGGCGTAAAAGCGGACGTACAGAACACACCGCTGCGTGACCGTGTTCATCTCCGGAAATCGCAGACTGAACAGAATCAGCGCGCCCGCAAAAAGCAGAAGTATCCCGCTGATGTCGGCGGCCAGGCTCAGACCCCGCTGAAACATTGTCCCGGAGGGCTGCCCCGTCTTTTTCTTCTCCCGCTGCACCGCTTTCTGCGCCGCTTTTTTCCGGGCGGCCATCGACGGTTTCTTGTCGCCACGGTAACTCGTTTTGGTTTTTCGCTTCGGTTCAATGGTTGCCATGATTAAAAGTATATCATCATAGTAGAACATTAGAACAAATGTAAAATTAATCCCAGCAATTCGAAATTTAGGGAAACCTTTCGAATAAGGAGAGAAAATTTGTTGTTCTTTTATTACGAATCGCTGATTAATCCAGCTTCTCAAAATCCGGAAAGACAACCATGTGCGGCAGCAACCGGGAGGATCCATCATGAAAACAGGCAAAACACAAATGTTCCAGCGGATATACTTTCTGCTCACTGCGGCTGAAGCTGCACTTGCGCTGATTTGGCTGAGAACCATCGTATCCGATGAAAAGCGGTCTGTGTTCCTCGGCTTTTCCGCCTCGCGCCTCGCACTGGCCTGTGTGCTGCTAATTTTCTTTCTGGCGGCTCTGGCCGGATTGGCAGCGTCCTTTCTGCCCGGGAAAAAGGGGGGCCTCTCCCGGACCGGGCGGATTTTCGATCGACCGTTCCCGGCCCTTTTGCTGATCACAGCGTTCCTCTCCGTGGCAGTCCTGCTCTATACCGGTTTTATCGAGCCGCTGAAATACCGCGCCTATTATGAACGGTTGCTGCCGCCCGGAGCTTTTTTTATCCTGCTGGCGGCGCAGACGCTGATCTTCTCCTGGCTGATTTACCCTGCCGATCCATCCGAAACAGGTGATGCGGATGAACCACGCAACGCCGACCGGCGGCTTATCCAAACCGCGCTGATCCTGCTGATTCTGGAAGTCGTCTTTTTTGGGCTGATCCAAACCCCCCGCCTCGGTCTCACATCGGACCCTTTTGACTGGCAACCCAACGGGATGAGCATCCAATACTGGCAGCTCGCCGCCGCGCTTCTCTTCGCGCTCGTCCTCTTTTCGCTTTCGCTCGGTCTGAAAAACAAAATCCCGGAACCCATCCGCGGCGGATTTCTTTTTCTGCTGGTCTGGGTTGTCGCCGCACTGATTTGGACAGCCGTCCCTTCGGAAACGGTGCTTGAACACAGTTATTTCATGGAGATCACGCCGCCGAACAACATCCCTTATCCGGCCTCCGACGCGGCATATTTCGGGCTTTGGTCCGAAAGCATCCTTGCCGGCCTGGGGTTTAAGGATACGGTCATCTCCCGCCAGCTTTTTGTCGTGATTCTGGCCTTTGTCCAATCGCTGGCCGGCAAAGACATGCTGCTTTCAATCGACTACCTGACCATTCTGCTGGCGCTGATCCCGGCCTGCCTGTTTCTGCTCGGCCGCCGGATGCATTCCGAAGGGGCCGGGCTTTTCGCCGCCGGCATCGCGACACTGCGCGAATTGAATACGCTGTATATGGGGCCGCTGTTCGGCGTATCCAATTCAAAAATGTTTCTTTCGGACATGCCCGCCTTTCTGTTTTTCCTTTTCTTCCTGCTGGCATGCACTGCCTGGTTCCGGCACAGCGATTCCAAAATGAAAAGTGTTTTGGCCGGCGGTACGCTCGGCTTGGCCGGGCTGATCCGCTCTCAGTTTCTGCTTTTTTTGCCGCTGGTGATCCTTCTGCAGTATCTGCGGAGGATACCGGCAAAGAAAAAGGCTGCCGGCTGTCTTCTTTTCGCCATGACCACGATCGCAGTCCTGACACCGGCGCTCACCCGCAGCATCCTGCTGAACGGCAGTCTGAGCCTGGAGGACAGCGGGATCCATGGATTCGAGATCGCCCGCCGTTATTCCGACAACCCGGATTTCACGCCGGAACGGGTCGAGGGCGAGAGCGGAGCGGAATTCCAATCCCGCATGCGTCAGAGCATCATGGATTTTGTGTTCAGCGAGCCGGGATATGTCCTACATTTTATCGCCAATCATTTCACCAAAGACCTGATCGACACC
>CALAEB010000088.1 GCA_937890875.1 uncultured Anaerolineaceae bacterium
GCTGATTTGCATCACGGCAAATCATTACGCGCTGGCGAGAAAAGCGATGGAACATCTGGTCTCACGCGGGCACAAAAAAATCGGGTTGTTGGCGGGGAATTTCTCGCCGCAGATTTTCTTTGAGAGATATAACGCTTATATTGACGTTCAAAGAGAAAATGACCTGCCGGTCGATTATCGTTTTGTCCAAACGCTCGACGCCAATGTAACCGATGCGTTTCACTGCGCGTCTTCAATGCTCCTGGCCGAAGACCGTCCGACCGCACTGTTCTGCACAAATGACACCATCGCCATCGGCGCGATCAAAGCGGCGATCCGATTAAAATTGCGCATTCCGGACGATATTGCCATCGCCGGGATCGACGACAGCGCCATGAGTTCACTGATGGAGCCTGAGTTGACAACCGTGCATATTGATACGGAAGCAATGGGGGCATGGGCCGCCGAAACGATCATTGCTCTGATTAATAATCAACCGGTCACCCGGACAAATTTCGAGGTCGATTCTTACCTGGTCATCCGGAATACCACTTAGGAGTTGTCTGATATCCTCAACAGAATCACGGGACATCCCTGGTCAACTTTGCCGAAACGGAAGAAATTAATCGAGGCTGTCTCAAAATGATGAAGACAGCCTCTGCAGAGATCAGCATAATCCATTCCTCCGTTAATGATCCCGGAAAACGGGGCAACCCGGAAAAACATCTTTTTCATTCAAAGCGGAAAACATCTCAAATCGAGAGCATGATCCCCCGGTCGTTCGCGTAAAAGACAGATAAATTCCGCATCGGATAGATAAAGACATCTTTCAGATCATAAAGCTCTTTCGCATATTCTTTGATAAATAACGCGCCATCCAGATTATTGCAATGCGTGATGACCATGCTCTGACCGGTCGGATCTTTCCGTTCCTCGATCTTTTCCACAATCCGGCGCATCGCATTCTTTTCTCCGCGGACTTTTTCGTAAACCTTGATTTTCCCTGCTCCGTCATCGCCGGCGATCGGGCGGATGGTCAAAACACTGGCCAAAATGGTTTCCATCTTGCTCATTCTGCCGGATTTGACAAAATTATCAAATTTATTAATCGCGAAATAGGTGACCATATTATCCCGGCAGGCTTCGACCGCCTCCAAGATGCTCTCAACAGAACTGACACCCTTGGAAATCAGTTCTTTAATTTTCAGGACCAGTAAAATTTCCCCCGCGCTGGCAGACAGTGAATCGATGACGAAGACTTTTTTCTCAGGGTGGCTTTCTTTGACCATTTTCATCGCGGTAAGCGCGCTGTTGAACGAACCGCTGATGCCGGATGAAAGCGTTACGCAAAAAGTAATCGATTCCTGGATAAATTCTTTGGCAAATGCGCCCGGAGAAGGGCAGGCAGTCGCCGATTCGCCGGCGCTGGCATTCATCCGTCTCAGCGTTTCCGCAACCTCCAGGTTTTCGTCATCAACATAGCTCTGACCATCGATCTGAATGGTTAAGGGAACCGAGGCGTAAGGAAAATCCTCCGATTCAATATCCCTGGGCAGCAAATCACAGCAACTATCGGCTACAACCTTTATTTTCATCATCTTTAATTCCTTATCTCTTTTTCTGACAGCTCATTATGGCTAATGATTGTCATCAGATTGATTTTCAAATACAAGCTCCGGCAAATGATAAATTTCAGGATATGGATCTTCCTTTCGTATCTTGCACAGGAGAAAACCCAGAATTTCTTTCATCAGACCAATCAGCGGAGCTGTCAGCAAGGCACCCAACAGTCCCAACCGCGAACTCAGGATCAAAATTCCAAGCGTAATGACAACCGGGTGAATGTTTAATGCACTTCCCATCACACGCGGGACAATCAGAATATTCTCAAGCTGCTGAATCAAAATATATGCGCCAACAGTGACCACAGCCATCAGGAAATTGCTGAGCGGAATCCACTCCGACCCAAAAATCAAAGCGGAAAGAATCGCCGGGAAACAGGCGATAATCGGCCCGATATTCGGCACGACTTCGCAAAAACCAGCGATAATCCCTAAAAGCAGAGCCCATTTCAACCCAAGCGCGCTGCAGACCACGAATGTGGTCACGCCAATAAATAACATCAGTTTGAGTTGACCGGCGAAGTAATTATCCCAGACCTGGGAAAACCGCCGGATGAGTTCTTCCACTTCCGGACGATACGCCTCTCGAAACAAACGCGGGATCCACTTTTTCAGTTTCCAGCCGTCGTTACAAAAATGGATGGAAGCCATTACCGTGGTAACTACCGTGATAATAACGTTAAAAATCGTTCCGACAATATTTGCCGACACAGAAATCACCGACTGGATCATCGAAGAAAAATCCGGAACCAGTGACGTGACATTGATTTTCGATAAATCGAAGGAGTTGATCACCCGCCTCAGTTCGACCAGCGGAACAGTCAGGTCAATTCCGACGTTCCCGATCGTTAATTGCTTGACGTCTAACTCCAGGATAATCTCGCCCAGCCAGGCGTCAATGCTTTCAACCGCCATTGGCCAGTCCCGTGACAAAAATCCTTGCATTTTACCGGCAACCAGCGGAAAAACCAGACTGGTAATAAGAATGACCAGAACAATCAACGACAAATAAGATATGATAACTGCCAGGCTTTGCGGGAAGCGCAGCACACGCACCTGAAATTTCACCAATGGTGAAAGTATATATGCAATTAACCCCGCCATGAAAATCAGCGTCAGGCTACCGCGCGCAATATAAATCATGACGATCATAAAAATGATCAGTCCGATTAATGCGACATAACGAAGGGGGTCACTCCACTGGCGGGTCTTTTCCATCTTCTCCTGATTGCCTGTTCCGTTATTCTCTGTTTTGCTATTTTATTAATTATAAAAGTTATGCGGGTTTTGCGGAACACCGTTATAGCGCATTTCATAATGCAGATGCGGCCCGGATGAATTCCCGGTTGACCCGAGCCCTCCGATAACATCCGCGCTCATAACATAATATCCACATTGCACATTATAGGAATCCAAATGGGCGTAAAGCGTCTGCCATCCGTTTCCATGATCCAGCACCACAACGTTGCCGTATCCCCAATCATTCCAGCCGGCATAAACGACCACTCCGGCATCCGCCGCGAAAATCGGATTGCCGATCTGTCCGTAAATATCGATCGCCCGATGGTTTGTTTCCGGCGAATAATCATAACCCGAAATCCAGGTTTCCGACGTGGGCCAGACAAAATTGCCGCTGCCGAGCGGTCCGTCCATCACAGCTTCACAGGCACCGGGACCATAAATCGTCGCGACCGCCGGATTTTCACGGGTGATCAGCGGCGCGGACCAATTAATAAACTCCCGTGAACCGCCCGGAACGACCAGCCAGGTTCCCGCCTGGATATTCGGGCGGCTGTAATCCCCGATTGTCTCAGCAGAGAGGTTATTACCGGCAAAATTGATGATATCTTCCGGAGTCACGCCATACACTTCGGCAACGCCGTTCAGGCCGTCCCCGTCATGCCATTCATAATAAACCCCGTCCACCGGAAGAATGTTCAGTTCCATTCCCTCGGTCAACAGATGCGGGTTATCCGATAATGTGTAAGGATTCCCCCACAGGATCGTACTTGAACTCAGATTAAATTTCTCGGCGATGCCGATCACGGTATCGTTTGCCTGCACCGTATACTTCTGCACTTCACTGCGCGGCTTTGCCGGGAGATCCGTGTGATTTTGGGAAAAGCGAAAAATGCCTTCATTTGAAAATAATAAATCAGTTTTGGAAAAATCGGGATTGAAATAAGGCAAAACCGCTTCAATCGCAGCCGGTTTGACCGTATCTTCCGCACCGGTTTCGGTGGGCTGGACCGAATCCGTCTTCAAATAATACGTTCCCATAATCCACAGAACGACACAAAGCAAAATTAATGTTACCACCACGGAGCCGATCTGTAAAAACCGTTCGCCCAGCCCCATCCAAAGCAGCCTTAGCCATAAAACAGTCCATCGTTCAGGTTTTTTCGCTTCGTCCGGAGGCTGCTGAATATCTGAATTGTGTTCATCAAGATTTGGTTGATTAACCATCAATACTCCTATCCGCCATGATAACACATTCAAAAAAAAAATGGATAACCGTGATGAATCTCCTGCCGTCCGAATTACGGCTGAGAGACGCTGTTGTTCCCATGTTTTTGCGCAAAGCGCAAAAGTTCCTTTTTTAACTCGAAAAGATTTCGCATATTTCGAGTTGCCGTGACGGTTTGTACGTCATCGCAAGTCGGGAATCCCGCCTGCATTCGGAGACTTTTCCCTCAAAAAACTTTTCCAAACTGCCGCGAAACTGCCGGCAAATGCAGTGACACCGAATGCCGCGCTGTCAGCAAAAGCGGGCAAAATACGGCAGTTCCGTATATAATCAAGAGCATGACAAATATCTTTCCTTTTACAGCTATCGTGGGGCAGGAACGAATGAAACGGGCTCTGATTCTGAATGCAGTGGATCCCAGGATCGGGGGCGTATTAATTCGTGGAGAGCGCGGAACAGCAAAATCAACCGCAGCCAGAGGGCTCGCCGCCTTGCTTCCACAGGAAAAAATAATTTCGGAATGCCGGTTTGGCTGCGATCCGGCGGATGAAACGCACTGGTGTACGGAATGCCGGGAAAGACAGGCCAAACACATTTCCATGACAGTCTCCCTGCGTCCGACACCGTTTATCAACTTGCCGGTATCGGCCACCGAAGACCGCGTTGTCGGAACGCTGGATATTGAAAAAGCGATTCAAAGCGGAGAAAAACACTTTGAACCCGGCGTTCTCGCTGCGGCAAACCGAGGGCTGCTTTATATCGATGAAGTCAACCTGCTGGACGACCATGTCGTCGATATCCTGCTGGATTCCGCGGCGATGGGGGTTAATACCGTTGAACGGGAGGGAATTTCCTTCTCTCATCCGGCGCGGTTTATTCTGGTCGGAACGATGAATCCGGAAGAGGGCGACCTCCGCCCGCAGCTGCTGGAC
>CALAEB010000089.1 GCA_937890875.1 uncultured Anaerolineaceae bacterium
AGAACAACGTCGTATTCACGCGCAACCGGAAGCAGTGATTTTATGGAGGCCACCACCCATTCAACGCCTTGTTCTCTGGAGACTTCAGGATATCGCTGCCCGCTCAATACCCGGCAGGCAGCTTTCGGACCGCCCAACCGGCTCGTGACGCGGATCATGTCGACCTGGTGTTCGATGGACCGTTTTCTCTCATCCGGATCAGGCGCCGTGAAATTAGGAGATGCGCACAGCATCGGCATCTCGTAACCGGCTTTATGAATTGCCTCTCCGACTGAATCGATGTAGGCATCATCCAGAGAGGTAAAAAATCCTTCGTACATCTCCAAACCCTCAGCGCCGAGGATTTTTGATTTTTCTATCCAATCAAAAATCGACATTGTTCTTTTTACTGAGATTTCATCAATATAACACTTCGGGAACGCAGATATTTTCATCACTTTCTCCAATTTATCTTTTTCGAATCAATATTTTTTTATCTTTCAGATAATTTCACTTGGATAACGGGCATTACTTCCAGCGGTTCGACGGATCCGCCTAAGGTGAAATCATAAATTGCTTTGATTGTCTCATAGCCGACTTTCCGCAGATTAACGCCGATCAGTGCATCCAACTGTCCTGTTTCAAGACTTTTTTCACCTTTCTCCGTAAAATCAAAAGCGATCGTCCGAATGGCATATTTTCCCGTCCGTGCTGAAAGGATTTCGGCGATATCCGGACTGTGACCGCAGCTGATGATCACGCCGTTTATATCCGGATGATTCCGGCGTATCTCTTCAGCCGTTTCGAGCGCTTTTGCTCGAGGGTATGTGTCCCGGAATATTTTCGCTATCGCCATTCCGTTGCAGTTCTTTTCGATAAATTCCTGTGCACTGTTGATCCGGGTCTGATGAATATTATTTTTTTGCAGGCCGCTGATCAGGACGATTTTCCCCGTTCCGTTCAGAAATTTATGCATGAGTTTCGCGGCGATGACTCCTTCTGTCCGGTTATCGCTTGCGATAACGTAAGCTTTCCGCGGATCCAAATTCCGAATGGCGTTTCTGTTTGAATAATAGACAAATTTAATTCCCGTTTCCATAGCTTGTTCAATGGCCTTGGTTAATTCGTCCGACGTATCTTCTCTTGATAGCGCGATGGCCTTATGCCCATGATCAACTAATTCCCGGATTACTTCAGCCTGTTCCTGCCCGGATCCACTTTTTAAGTGGCGGAATT
The DNA here is from genome assembly GCA_937890875.1 of uncultured Anaerolineaceae bacterium. Taxonomy (GTDB): domain Bacteria; phylum Chloroflexota; class Anaerolineae; order Anaerolineales; family Anaerolineaceae; genus Flexilinea. Next base: position 1,216 of record CALAEB010000089.1, read on the forward strand.
CGAATTTTGCGCCAAGATTCTGCATCCGTTCGGCAGCGATCAGCATCCCTTCATGGATTATTGGGTAAATATGGGTTCCGGTGACTGAAAGATCGGAGGAGAGGATAATCCCGAATGACATTTTGTTTTGAAGCGCCAATGCCTTCCCGACAGAATTGGGCTTAAACCCGATTTCATCGATCTTCGCAAGGATTTTTTCCCGGGTTGCCTCACTGACATTCCCCCGGTTATTTAGAACGCGATCCAATTGGGCCCGCGAAATACCCAATAACTTTGACAGCTCTCTATAATTCATGTCAATTTTTATCTAACTTTTATTTATCATATTGAGACACGTGTCTCATGCTAAAACAAAAAACTATTATAGTCATCATACCTCCCTGTTTTTTCCATCGTCAAGCGAAAAAAAGGGTATCAGGATTAATTTCCTGGTAAATCGTGAGCAATGTCAACCATGCGGGAATAATGACGGGCTTCCTAACAGAAAATCGGTTTACCGGGATGGAATCTCCGGATGCATAATTCCAAGGGGCACCGTCGTGCATATTCGGAAAAAAGACATGCCGGAATTTTTATCCTCCGGAAATCATTACCGGCAAAGAGAGCGTCGCTTTGATTTTTTATTGTTTATTTCGTGTTCGGATTCAGTAATGAAACCGTCTTTTGAACATAATCCGCAGAGATTTTCAGAAAGACGGTTCAGAAATAAAAAAAGAGGATTGTTTTGCTGCCTCTGCGGATTATTATAATTACAAATTTCACAAATTTATCGATGAACAAAGAAATTTATGCTTTTGGGAATTTAGGCTGTTTTGAATTCGGGACGATCCTTTAAAAATTGAAAGGGCGCCGCGGCCGGAGGCAGCAGCACCCTCTCCAAAAGAAGGGACAGACTAAGAATCGATAAATGCGCAGATGCACAGCCATTCGAAATATAAAAAATGCTTTTGCGCCGTGAGAGAACCGCAGCGGATTCTCTCTATACTTCGAAATGCCGGCAGAAGCTATAATTTCTTTACAAACCGCTCGATGCGGTCCAGGGCTTGTTCAAGTTTTTCATAAGCGGTCGCGTAGGAAATGCGCACGCAATCCTCGCCGCCCGGGCCGAACCCGATTCCCGGGATCAGTGCGACCTTTTCTTCTTCCAGTAAACGCAGGGCAAATGTCTCGCAATCCAGCCCGGTTTCTTTGATTCGCGGGAAAGCGTAAAACGCGCCCTGCGGAATGACCAGGTCCAACCCGATCTGTTTCAGCCGGTCCACCACCAGATGCCGGCGGCGGTCATACTCCGCTACCATCCGTTTGACATCTGCTTCCGTCTCCTGAATTGCGGCGAGTGCGGCATATTGGGAAACGGTCGGAGCGGTCATGATCAGGTATTGGTGCATTTTATACGGGCCTTCCATAATTTCGGCCGGGGCTGCCAGGTAACCGATGCGGAATCCGGTCATGGCGTACGCTTTCGAAAAGCCGCCCAACAAAATCGTCCGGTCATAAACAGCCGGATCGGCCGGTACGCAAACGTGCTCCACGCCATAGACAAGCTGGTCATAAATCTCATCTGAGATGATCGCCAGGTCATACTTAACCGCCAGACCGCAGAGTTCCTTTACGGTCTCTCTGGAGGCTACCAGTCCGGTCGGGTTGCTCGGGAATCCGAGCAGAATCCCTTTTGTTTTGGGCGTAATGGCCGCTTCGACAGCTGTCACATCGATCGCGAAACCATCTTCAAAACGGGTGGGCACTTCTACCGGCACACCGGAAGCCAGAATGATTGCCCCTTGGTACGAAACGAAACAGGGCGTGATAACGATCATCTCGTCCCCCGGATTCAGCAACGCGGCCACCGCCAGATAGAGCGCTTCGGAAGCACCGACGGTCAGCAGGATTTCATGATCGGGATCGTATGAAACGCCATAAGTGGACTGCAGATGCTGGCTGACCGCCCGGCGCAGCTCAGGAATTCCGGAGGAAGGGGTGTAATGTGTTTTTCCCTGCTTCAGCGCCCGGATACCGGCCTCGACGGTCGGTTGAGAGGCGTCAAAATCCGGTTCACCCACGCCGAGCGAAATCACATCGCCCGGAATATCGAAAAACTTCCGGATTGCGGAAGGCTTGATTAATTTTGCCCGCTCTGAAAATTTACTCCACATAGACGCTTTCCTCCTCGCTGTTTAATCAGCAACTCCAATACAAAAAGATATTTCAAATTGCCGCTGCCCAATTCTTAACTTTCACCGGAGAAATTATCCGGTAAAACCCTCTCCGTTGATTTGAACCTGAATGCGGACGGCGTTTTTTCCGCTGTCTTCTCCCTCGCCGAAAGGCCGTCAATGAACTTTTTCCGCGAAACAGATTTACATTCGGAACTGCTGTTAATCAATTCAATCGTCTGCGTGCCAAAAAGTATGAACGTCCGAAAGAAGATAATTTACAGTTCTGTTTTTTACGCTTTCACAATTCGACTTTTGACATTCGAATTATATTCAATGGGCTTATCCAAAAAAAGGCGGTATTCCCAACCGGCTGCCGAAAATCATATGGACCGGCGATGATTCAATGCGCTGCAATTTCAAACTGCGGGCTCAGTCATTTTTCAGAATAGTGTTGTCCCCGACGAAAAAACGCTTTGTTTCTCCTTCGAGATGAACTTTTTGCCCGATCAGCGAATCCTTCAGCACGAGGTTCTCGACCGTTGTTTTTTCGCCGAGTATCGAATTCTCGATCACTGCCCGGCGGATGACACAGCCGGAGGCCACGGAAACATGCGGCCCGATTGCGGATTGTTCCACCACTGCATCCGCTGCGATGTAAACCGGCGGAATGATCGTCACGCCGCTGCGCGCGGCGGCCTGTTTCGAATTGTCATTTCCGTGAGACAAAAAATATTGATTGGAAGAAAGCACGGTTTCCGGAACGCCGGTATCCAGCCAGAGCTTGGTCTCTTCGGTCCGGAAATTTGCGCCCCGCTGGATCATGATGTTGATGGCATCGGCGATATAAAACTCGTTTTTCAGCGAGACATCGTTCCGGATTTGTTCGTCAATTGCCGAGATGAGCTCCTGCCCTTCCCGGAAATAATAGAATCCGACAATTACCAGCTTGTGCTCGTCCGTCGGCGGCTTCTCGATAAAACGCTTCACCCGGTTGTCCTGACCGGTGATCGCGACGCCGAAGCGCTGCGGTTCCGGATTCCACTGCACCCAGGCGATGCCATCGGCTGTTTCGTTGGATAAAAAGGAAAGGTCGCCCGCGATGATGGTGTCGGAAAATGTCATCAGCATCGGGCCGTGGATCAGTTCCCGGGCCAAAAAAATCGCATGGGATTGTCCTTTCATTTCCTCCTGCACAATGTACTGGCATTTTACTGCCGGATAATTCGCTTCCATAAAAGTTTTGATCTGCCAGCCGTTCGGAGCAATAATAAAAATGAATTCCGGATCAAAGCCTGTCTCCAGACTGGTGAATTCAGCTAGCAGATAATCCAGCGAGGTCTTCCCGGCAATGTCGATCAGCGGTTTGGGCTTGCTCCAGGTTAACGGACGCAGACGCGATCCGAAGCCTGCCATGGGTATGACAATTTGAATATGCTTTTTCATCAACGCTTTCTTTCTGTATTGTTGGATTCAGGAGTGTTGCTTCCCTGGTAACCGGTCATGAATTATCCGTTTTATGTGATGGTGTTTTGGTACGCTGAATCTATTATACACCGGGTTTTATTCCATTCGATTAATATCGATCAATTCGAATGATGAAAAGAAGGCTTTGTGATCCTCCCGTTTCACGCTCCGCACGAAACAGGAGGATCACATTTTATCCGCGCGAGCCGCTCAAATTTCGAATTTCCGTTTCAGAGCCCGCGGAAACAATTTTCAAAAATCGGATCCGGAATCGGCTACAATAAATCTATCAGAATTGGAAAACCGAAAACGGTTAAAAAATTGAAGCTTATGGATGAAATACAGATCAGACAACTATTGGAATCGATCGCGGCGGGCAAAACTACTGTCCCGGATGGACTGGAGGCGCTGCGCGGATTCCCTTTTGAAACCGTCGGCGGCTACGCCATGTTGGATCATCAGCGGGAACTGCGCACCGGGTTCCCCGAAGTCATTTTCGGCCAGGGCAAAACGGATCAGCAGATTGTTGAGCTCTTCCTCCGCCTGAAGGCTAAAAATCCGAATGTCATGGCCAGCCGCATTTCCGCGGAGGTTTACGAACGGATTAAGGATGCGCTGCCTTTTGCCAGGTATGATCCGGTATCGCGTATTCTCTACACAAAAGAAACCATCGCGGCCAAGCCGGGTATTGCCGTTGTGACCGCCGGAACCGGGGATATACCGGTGGCGGAGGAAGCCGCGCTGACGGCCGAGCTGATGGGAAACGAAGTGAAACGGATTTATGACGTCGGGGTTTCAGGGCTTCACCGGCTGATCCACCGCCTGCCCGAAATTCAGCGGGCGAATGTTCTGGTCGTGGTGGCCGGGATGGAAGGCGCGCTGGCCAGCGTTGTCGGCGGACTGGTCCAGTGTCCGGTCATCGCTGTCCCGACCAGTGTCGGTTACGGCGCAAGTTTTAACGGGCTGGCGGCGCTGCTGGCCATGCTCAACAGCTGCGCCAACGGGGTTTCGGTGGTCAATATTGATAACGGTTACGGCGCGGGATGTATCGCGGCGCGGATCAACCGGCTGAGCCGGGACGATTGAGACAAGGCACGTTCTCCCCGAGACAGACAGTCCGAAATGATGGCCTGGGCGTCAAAAACATTGAATAATTGAAACAGGGGTGTCGATGTTTCGTTGTGCGGAACGTGAAAAATCATTAACGAAAATCTCTCTGTATTTTGAAACACACTTTTTTTGTAAAAGCGGTTCCGACATCCTGCGGCAGGTTCTGAGAGGCTTATGAATAATAACGCACAGCGCTGGTTTTTTCGTATCGCTCTGGCTGAAGGGCTGGTTTGCCTGTTTTTTTATTTGTTCATACCGGGTGGCAGCGGCGGAGGGCAGATCTTTGCGTTCAGCAAATTCCGGCTGGGGCTGATCGGGCTGACACTGGCCGGCACTGTCCTTTGTCTGTTGCCGCTATGCAGCCGGGGGATCGCGGAACGGATCCGGCGTTGGCTGGCGTCAGCCGGAGTCCGCTTCGCGCTGCTGCTGGGTGCGCAGGCAGTGATGGCGGGCTGCGTTTTTTTGCTGCGGACATTCTGGCTGCTGTACCGTTCGACGGCTGATTATGTCTGGTTCGCGGCGTATCAGCGGCTGCTGCCGCTGACTGTATGGCTGATGCTGCTGAGTCTTCAGCTTCTGGTTTGTCTGCTGGTCCGTGCTGCTCCGCAAATCCGGGCCAGGTTCCGTTCGGAGAAAAAGAAATGGGTTCGCTTCGCGCTGCTGATGGCCGCAGGCATTGTCCTGGGCGGGATGATCGCTGTCACCCGGATCGGACTGGTCAAAGACAACAATTTTTTCGGAAAACCGACTGTTCCGCTGCTGGAATGGCATCTGGCGGTTGCTTTCCTTTTCTGCCTGATCTGGGTTGTGCTTCAGACCCGGCGGAGGATTCCCGCGGGGGTCATCCGTTTCCTTCCACTGCTGATCTGGCTGCTGGCGGCCTGCATTTGGCTGGGGATCCCCAATCAGAACGGCTTTTTCTCTCCATCCGGCAGGGCACCCAATTTTGAAGTCTATCCTTTTTCGGACGGTTCTTTTTATGGACATTATGCGCGCAGCCTGGCGGCGGGGATGGGGTTCAAAGGCGGTGAAATTCCGCCGCGCCCGCTTTATATTGTTGTTCTGGCAATCTTTCATTTGCTGGCCGATAATCAATACGAATCTATCATCGTTTTGCAAACGCTGCTGCTGGCGCTGCTGCCGGTGCTGGTTTATCAGATCGGGAAAGAGCTCCACAGCATCGGCGCCGGGATGATAGCCGCCTGGCTGGTCATCCTCCGTGAAACGAACGCGATCCTCAGCGCGCCTTTCGCTCACAACGTTTCCACCACCAAATATTTTTTTGCGGATTTGCCGGCCGCGCTGGCGGCCGCTTTTTTTGTCTGGATGCTGGTGCGCTGGCTGAAATGCCGGCAGGCCGGTTCCGCTCAGGCCGCTTTTTATGCGCTGATGTCGGGCGGCGCACTGGGGATCATGGCGCTGATCCGCACGCAAAGCCTGTCTCTGCTGGTGGTGATGATCCCGCTGACGCTCACCGGCGCGCGGAAGGATTTCCGCCGCTGGCTGGGGCAAGCCGTTCTTTTCACGCTGGCACTGCTCTGCTGCCTGATGCCCTGGCTGCTGCGCAACCGGCAGCTCACCGGCCGGCTGGTTTTTGATCATCCGATGACGCAGACCGGGGAGATGGCGGCCAGTTACAACCTGGGCGGGCTGGACCTTTCCCGGGAGCCGGGGATGAATGACGGCGAACTGACCGAAAAACTGACCCGATCCATCCGGGAAAATGTGCGGATGTATCCGGGGCAAATTTTACAGTTCATCGGAGCGCATTTTTTCAACAGCGAAATCAGTAATCTGCGCCTTTTTCCGCTGCGGGATGATCTGGACTCGCTGCAGGAATTGATCCGTCCGCAGTCCGCTTTTTGGGAGACGCTGGGAAACGACGCATTGGATGGAGTCAACCTGATTTTTCTGGCGGTTTCTTATGCGCTGGTTGCGCTGGGGGTTTCCGCCGCGGTGAAATCCGCCCGGCTGGCCGGCTGGGCGCCGCTGCTGGTTTGTCTGATGTTCAATCTCAGTACGGCGATCGGCCGTTATTCGGCCGGACGATATCTGATCCCGGTGGATTGGGTGCTCTTTCTCTGCTTTGCGATGGGTGCGGCGGAATGGATCCATATTCTGCTGCGGATCAGTGGCGCGGATCCGGCGACGCATGCTCCGTCCGGGGTTTCGCCATGGCTGGCGGACAGCACATCCAAACCCGCGCAGTAT
>CALAEB010000090.1 GCA_937890875.1 uncultured Anaerolineaceae bacterium
CATCACAACAGTGAAAAAATTACTGCTTTGGCGTTTTCAAACAGCAATTCGAAATCTGAAAAGAAATGGCTGTAATTCCGTATCGATCAGCGATCCTCATCCGAAGAAAAGAACCCGATTCCGAAATTTCCCTGCCCTTTTACCCGGTACAATGCCATGTCCGCCGAACGGTATAAGGTTTGGAAATCTTTCCCGTCTTCAGGATAGATGGAGACGCCCATGCTGCATGAAACAGTGATCGGGTCGGCAACGGAAGGGGCATCCTTGTCCGGCAGAACACAAAGGTTAAACCCGCGCTGCTTGATAAAGGACGCAAAAAATTCGCCCTTCAGCATGGTAACCAAAGTATTCAATTGCTCCGCTATCTGCGCTCTGGATTCCACATTATTCAGGAATACCACAAATTCGTCCCCGCCGATTCGTGAAATAATATCGTCCTTGTGAAAGACTGTGTTCAAAATTTCGGACAGTCCCTGCAAAATCACATCCCCGTATGGATGGCCGCACCCATCGTTCACGCTCTTAAAATCATCCAGATCAACAATGATGAAGGCGTGCGAAACGCTCGCGCTGCTGTTTTCAATAGCGGTGGCAACCAGATATTCCAAAGCAGACTTATTGAACAATCCGGTCAGGCTGTCGCGCTGCACCTCATACATTAACTTTGATATCTTCTTTTTCTCCGCGTCGATGTTATGGAACAGGCCGAGACCGCTGATCGCATTGCCTTCGCTGTCATACTGTAGAATGCTGTTCATCCGGTACCACAGATATTCGCCATCCGGCTGAAAAGCCCCTGCGACTCGGACTTCAAGCTTCCCTTTCGGTTCCCCACTTAGCAGGCGGGATAAAAATACGCTCCGGTCATCCTCGTGGACCAAGCGAGATTCGTAAATAAATTTGCTGAAATCCGGGATCGTTTTGGTATTCGTCACCAAACCTTCCGGTACTTCCGTCTTGCAGTGCAAGATCAGCCGGTCTTCGCCAAAATCGTACTCATAAATGGTTGAATCGGTACATTTCACCAACAGCTGGCAACGCTCAACTTCAGATTTCAACGTATCGATCGCGTTCTTCCGATCCGTAATGTCGACCATGATAAACAACATCGCCGGACGGCCGTCATCCGCCATCAATCGCTGGCCTTTCTGTTCCATCCAGATAACCGTGCCGTCCTTTTTGACATAGCGGGCCTCAAAGCTGAAATCACCGTCTTCCGGGGTCTCCAGAATAATCCGATTCACCATTTCCCGATCTTCCGGATAAATTAAATTTACAAACCCGTTTTGGATAATGGCATGAAATTCATCATTGGAATATCCGATAAATCCAAGCAGCCGGAAATTATAAAAATAGATCGAATAATCCGAATCAAGATAGCAGCCCACCGCGCATCCCGGATAATTCTTATTCAGCACTTTGTATCGCGTCTTTTCGTTCCAAAAGATACTTTTCTGCTCATTCGGGGTTAAATCTGAAATATAAGTGATCAGCAGCGCGTCGATCAGATATTCCCCGGTCTCTGCTGTCAAAGATCCGGACATCTTCAGCTGGGTTTCCATGATCTCTGCTGTAATTTGCGTCTGCCAGAATGACAGCAGGACAAAAAAGTCCTGATGCCCCTCATAATCGATTTTGTGCGAAAAGTGATCGACCCGATACGATAAAGGCATCGAATTGATATTGCGCTCTTCTTTCTGCAGCTGATGCCATTCGGCTTTCGTCAGCATTCCGCCCGGATAAGCGGGATCAAAGATATAAACGTCAGGCGTCATCAGGGACACCGCTTTATCCGGATTCCGTTCAACATACAGAGCGTTGAGAAAAGTTTCAAATCTTTCGATCACTGCAGTATCCGCACAATCCAGGTCGCTGTCCAACGGAATTTCGCGATAATAGTCATAACTCCATTCATTGAGGCTGGTCGGCCCGGAATCCAGCAGCGTTTCAAATTCTTCTTTCGGCATCGGTTTCGAAAAATAATATCCCTGGGCATAAAGACAGCCGACGCTCAGCAGAAAATCTTTTTGCTTTTCGGTTTCAACCCCTTCGCAAATCACCTGGATATTTAAGGATTGAGCCATTTCCACCACATGCGTCAGAATGTTCTTGGTCCTTTGGGAGATATAAGTTTCGGAAAGGAATTCCCGGTCCAATTTGAGGATATCAAACGGTGTCAGGTTCAGCAACGTTAACGAAGAGTACCCGGATCCGAAGTCATCAATCGAGATCAGATAACCAAGTTCTTTGACCTTCATCAATATCGGCTGCGCGCTCTCCATTTCCGCCAGCGTTGTTTCCGTAACCTCGAGCTCAATCATATACTTGGGAATATAATATTTGTTAAGAAGTGCGCTCAATTTCTCAATATAATGCTCATCGGCCATATGGATCCGGGATTGGTTGACAGAGATCGGAATCACTTTCTTTTCCTGAAGGATCCTTTCCCGAACCAATTTGCAGGTCTCTTCCAAAACATAATCATCCAGCTTCAGAATAAAACCATTCTGCTCGAAAAGGGGGACAAAATCTCCGGGAAACAAAAATCCCTTCTCCTTGCTCCGCCATCGGACCAGCGTTTCCGCGCCGATGATTTTTCCTGTCCGCATGTTATACTTCGGCTGAAAGTAGACCTCAAACTCACGCTCGGCCAACGCTTTGAACTGCAAGTCTTCCAGCGCTTTTTCAAAATTCAGTTTTTCCTGGATCCGGTCATTATAATAAACCAAATCAGACGGACCATTTTTGGTTTCCGCCCTGGCCAGTTCCGCCCGGTCGATCGCCGTTGTAATTTCCATCTCGTTATCCTGGATCAGATACACGCCAAAATTCAGTTTCAAAGAGATAGAAGTGTCTCCTTTGACAAATGAACTGGCGGCCTGTCCCCAATCGAAAAGAAGCTGTCCCAGATATTCTTCACCCGGATAAGGGACCAGGCAGAGGAAATGATCTGCCTTCACTCGCACCAGTGTAACCGGGTTCTCCGGTTCACCGCGGAGAACCGACGCAACAAACCGGATGACATCATCTCCGACCGTACGGCTGTAATGATCGTTGATGATATCAAAATAAGCAATATCCATCGACACAACTGCGTAGTTCTTTTGCCTGTTCAAGCGGAGGATCGAATTACCCTCTTTCTCCAGCCAGCGAAGATTCTTCAATCCGGTGATCTCATCCTCATAAGCCGTAATATAAAGTATCTGGGCGGCTTTCCTGCGGCTGAGAAAGACATAAATTGAGGCAATAACCACGATCACCAGTAAACCGGCCAGCACTTCAGGATATTTGGAAAAGAATTCCCAAAGCGTGGCAGGGGTTTGAACCAGTACTGTCTCCTGAACAATGATGTCGGAAATTTTGGCTGTTCCAAGCAACTGGATCTGTTTGTTCAGGATGCTGATCAGCAGCGGATTTGTCTTCCAGTTAACGCCATAACTGATCGGAATCGAAAATCCGCCGCTCAGCGTTGAAACCAAGTCACGGTTCCCCTTCTGATTCAGCAGCTGCTGGGCTTCATAGACGCTGACATAGGTGATATCCTGACTCCCGCCTTTCACCGCTTGGACACAGTCAGACATTACACTGCAGACGGTTATCTTCTCCGCGGGATGCTTCTCATCCCGGTATTGAACTGAATAAACAATACTGGGATGAATGATTACCGAAGGGTTGCTCTCCGGCTGATAATCGTCCCGGGTAATACTGGTATACTGCATGCTTACATACGGAATCGTCCGTTCAATCTCTGGATACTCCAATAAAATGGATTCAAAAGTCAGCTCGACGATGATGTCCGCTTCATTATCCTGCACCTTCTCCAACTGGTCGCGATAAGAATCGGATTCAACATATTCCAGCTCAACGCCCATATTTTTCGCAATCTGCCGCAGGATCGTATTTTCAAAACCGCCATAGGCTTGTTCTGTTTCGTCAAAATACGTCAACGGGTCCCGATAGGCCGAGGCTACGACCCGCAGTTTTTTGTGCCCGGCCAAATAAGCTTTCTCTTCATTGGTATAAGCGACTTCGACCGCCTTCCTGGATCCATAATGCCGTTCGTACAACAAGCCCTGATAATTCGGTATATCGAATTCGACCAGCCCAATTGCGCGATCCACCTGATCAATCAGTTCGGTATTTCCTTTTTTTGTGATCACATAAAAGGGCATATAACCAAAGCGGGAAACAATTTTCATACCGGCGGGCAGCAGTTTCTCTGAAAGCGCCATGGCATCAACGTCGCCGTTTTCCACCGCCTGCCTCATCTGCAGCGGATCTGAATACTCAATGATTTCTTTAATCACAAAATTATTTTTTTCCGCGTGTTCCCGCAATTGGTCCGCGCGGGAACCGCCAGACAGGGAAGCCACAGTCATCCCGTTAAACTTCTCAAAATCATCAAAGGCGTATTCCGCATCCATCCGTACCGCAAGCGCGCCGGAATCATACCCGAAAGGATTGCGGGAATATTCGAAAATTTCTTCCCGCGCGGGGACATGATCCACCAATGTCATCAGATCGATCTCACCGGCTTCGATCTTTTGCAGACATTCCCCCCAGGTACATTCAACAAAGTCATAATTCCAATGTGTGTAATCGGCAATCCGCTGAAGATAATCATACCCATAGCCGCTGCGGACACCATCATCAGCCAAATCCTGATAGGATTCCGAACGGAAATATCCAATCCGGATCGTTTCGGATTGAGGTTGAATATCCGCAGCCAGTACGCTGGAAATAAAGGCCAAAGCAAATAAAACCGCCAAAACAACCGGCGAGCGTTTTCGTTTATTGTTTTCCGTCATAACCAGGCCCTCTTTCCATTCAAAGATTCTTTGCACCAATGCCATTAACATTAAATTTGAAAAAACGACTTCTTCCGCCGATATGCGCCAGTTCCGCTATTACAGCTTAATGCGCAAAAAAATACTTTTCTGAATATATTGTACAAATGATTATAAAGCTTTTTTCCATATCATTTATCCGCGGCAGCCCTGTTTCTCACCGGTATGGTAGTTTTCCAAGGGTTCATTTCGTGCCAATCGTCCGAAAGTTTGTCTTTCCTTACTGAAGAGCTTTTCTATTGCCGCATTTCCAGTTTACTCGGAAAATGCGGCAATAGAAAAAATTTTTAATATGCTGTATTCCTGATTTTACACGATAGATAAAGATATCTTTGCTTTAATACTATTAATACTACAGTTTTATAAATAAAACTTTATTTTCCTAATAAGCCGCAATTCAAAACATAAAAAGGTATGCTGCGGTTGTCTTGTTTGCACAAAGCACAAAACAAGACAACCGCAAGTTTTCCCTATGTATCCGGATAAGTTTTCCCATGTCTCAAAATATTATCCAACAATCCGAAATATGAGATTACCATTTTTGTAATCGTTGTTTATGGCATGCAAACCGCAGCGCGAATAGACTTCTCTGCACAACAATTCGCACCATGAGAAACAATTTTGAATAAAACACTGAAAAAACTTTCCGGCCGGACAGACTGTCAACAATACAAGGCGTTTTGTTATTCCTGGCTTCACCCGGAAGATTTAAATCTCTCCAGCAGAAGGTCCATCGCGCGGCTATAACCGGCAAAGCCTTCTCCGACCACCGAAGCGATACATACCGGAGCGACATAAGAATGATGACGAAAAGACTCCCGCTGCCGGATATCGGACAGATGAACTTCTACCGCCGGCAGGGAAACAGATTTGATCGCGTCCGCGATCGCGATGCTGGTATGCGTATAGGCTGCAGGATTGATGATAATCGCGTCAGCCGTTTGATACGCCGCCTGAATCGCATCCACAAGCGCTCCTTCGTGATTTGACTGTAAAATGGAAACCTCGATGTTTCGCTCGGCAGCCTGCTCCCGAAGATAGGTTTCCAATTGAGCATAAGTGGCTTTACCGTAAATTTCCGGCTCGCGCACGCCAAGCATATTTAAATTAGGACCGTTCAGAATCAGGATTTTCATTTTTCTCCAATCACCCGGAGAATTTCCCGGGTCGTCTCTTCCAGCGGACAATTGTTCTCGACCGTATAATCGCTGCAAGCCAGATAATACGGCAGCCGGGTCTCGTACATCCGGCGGAGTGTTTCCAAATTTTCGGAAAGCGGTCTGCCCGCAGTTGGCAGCGCGGAAAGTTCGCGGCGCAGAAAGACCACTTTTCCATTCTGCCGGAGCGCCGTCCGGTTTTCCGGACGCAGGACCACTCCCCCGCCGCCGGCGATTACCAATCCGTGTTCTTTTCCTTTTTCAGCCGTGATTTCCGCTTCCAGGTCGCGAAACGCGGGCTCGCCATCATCCGCAAAGATCTGCGGAATCATTTTGCCGGCCCGGCGGACGATCTCCAGATCGATATCCACAAAGGTTTTGCCGGTTAATGCCGCGACCCGTTCCCCGAGCGTGCTCTTCCCGCTGCCCGGCATGCCGACCAACACAATATTCTGAATTTGCCGGAGCATACGGTTCAGAACGGATTCGATCCGTCCGTCATCCATGATCCTCCCGAGGAAAATTTCCGAAGCGTATTTTGCCTGCGCTACGAGCATCGACATCCCGCTGCCGGCAGGAATCCCTTTTTCCCGCGCCTGAAGGACCAGATCCGTGCAGAGCGGATTATAGATCACATCCAAAACACCTTCACAGGCCGGGAAATCAGCCAAATTCATCAGCGATTCTCCATTATTCGGGTACATCCCAACCGGGGTTGTGTTGACCAGAATCTGGGCGTCCCGGTGACGATTCAGATGTTCATAAGTCACCGCTCCGCCGCGGGAAACGATGACGACTTCCCTTGCGCCCCGATCCCTGACGACGGCTGCCGCCGTCGCGCTGGTACCGCCGCTCCCCAAAATCAGAACCTTTTTCCCGCAAAAATCGATCGAGGCGTTTCCCGCCATGAACAGGAATCCGGCATAATCGGTATTAAACCCATGCAGCCCATCTTTTCGAACGATGACCGTATTCACACTGCCAATTTTTTTTGCCTCTTCAGAGATGTGCGCCAGCAGCGGGAGTATCCGTTTCTTATACGGAATAGTGACATTAAACCCATCCAGCGGGCAGGCCTTCAGAAATGTGTCAAACGCCTCCTGTGCGACAGGAACCAATTCATATTCATATGCCCCTCCAGAGAGCAGCTGATGAATCGGTTTCGAATAACTGTGCCCAAGTTTCTCACCAATCAGTCCGAACATGGGTTTATCCTCTGATTTCGCTGTAGCTCCCCAAAAAGGCAAAGGTGTCCGGTCCCGATTCAAGATCACTCAACAGCCGGATCACATCTTCCGAGTAGAGAGAAGCTTCAAAATCAAAATAAAACATGAACTCAAAGTCCTTGCCGGAAATCGGGCGGCTTTCCAGCTTGGTCAGGTTCAGCCCCAAAGCGGAAAACTTTGCGATCATCTCATAAAGCGAACCGGGCCGGTGGGGCAGTGTGAGCATCAGGCTGATCCTGTCCGCCCCGGGATAAACTTCCAGCGACTTCGAGATACAAATAAACCGCGTGGTATTGAATTCATTATTCTGAACCGCGTCATCCAGCGTCGTTAATCCATACAGTTCGGCGCAATTTGCCGAAGAAATCGCCGCCACATCATCCCGGCCGGATTCGGCCACCAGTTTTGCCGCCACAGCTGTATTTTCACAAACGGTGACTTTCATCTCCTTGTGTCTCCGCAGGAACTCACTGCACTGGCCGATCGCCTGTTCATGCGAGAAAATTTCGCGGACCGAATCCATTTTCGTCCCCGGTTTTGCCAGCAGTGTATGCGAGATCAGCAGTTTGATGCTGCGGGCGATTTTGAAGTCATATTTCTTCATCAGGTCATAAACTTTGGTCACCGAGCCATAGGAACTGTTTTCAATCGGCAGAATTCCATACTGGCACAGACCGTTCTGAACCGCCTGGAATACGCCCTCAAAATGACGGAAATAAACGATCGACGGCAAAGAGAAAAGCCGGTCGCAGGCCAACTGCGAATAAGCGCCTTCAATTCCCTGGCAGGCAACGGTCGCTTTCGCCGGAAACAGCATCGGCGTATCCGCCAGCGCTTTGGAGATCTCACCGGCCAATTTGCCGCCTGTCTGCAGGATCCGGTTCTGGTAGCTCCTGCTGAGGTCAAATAACATCGAAAAAAGTATTTTCGCGTAGACTTCGTTGCCATCCCCAGCCAGCTGTGTCACACGGGTCAAAATCTCCCGTTCCCGCGTCCGGTCCAAAACCGGGCGCCCTTGTTCCTTTTTATAAGCGGCCACTTCGGCTGTTTTTTCCATCCGCCGGACCAGCAGCGAAACCAGTTGTCCGTCGATATCATCAATCTGAGAACGTATTGATTGCAAATCCATAGAATCCTTCACATTCCTGTCAGCAAATAATCCAATAAAACGATCGCCGCAGCGGCTTCCACGGCCGGATAAGCCCGCAGAACAACACAGGGATCATGCCGGCCTTCAATCACGAGTTTTGTATTTTCTTTCCGAGAAAGGCTCACCGAGTCCTGTTCCCTGCCGATGGACGGCGTCGGTTTGAAAGCCACCCGGAACAAAATCGGCATCCCGGTACTCATTCCACCAAGAATTCCCCCGTGCCGGTTTGTCCGGGTCTTGATTTCACCGGTATCGGTATAATAAAAGGCGTCGTTATGGGCACTGCCGCGCATTTCGGACGCCGAAAATCCGGCGCCGAATTCAACCCCTTTCACCGCCGGTATGCCGAACAGGGCCCTGGCCAGGTTGTTTTCAAGTCCGTCAAACATGGGATCGCCATAACCGGCAGGGAACCCCACCGCGCAGCATTCCACAATCCCGCCGACAGAATCCTGGTCGTCCCGCGCCGCCGCGACCGCCGCGCGCATCTCTTCACCGGCGACCTCATCCAAAACCGGAAAAGTTTTGGCGGAAAGAGCGGACAGGATTGTTGCATCCACCGTCACCGGATCAAAGCGCCGATCCGTTATGCCGGCAATCGAAGCAAAATGCGAGCCGACGGATACACCGTGCCTTTCCAGCAGTTGAATACAGACGGCGCCGGCAAAACACAACGGCGCCGTTAAGCGGCCGGAAAACTGCCCACTGCCGCGAATATCGTTCATCCCGCCGGTCTTCACAAAAGCCGGGTAATCCGCCTGCATCGGACGTGGAACATCCCGGATCTTTTCATAGTCCCGCGAACGGGTATCCTTATTCTCAAGCATCATCGAAAGCGGCGCTCCGCAGGTTCTGCCGTCCACGATACCGGAAAGGATCTGCGGAACATCCGCTTCCTTACGGGGGGTGGTTAATGTGCTCTGGCCGGGAGAGCGGCGTGCCATAAACGCTTCAACCGCCTGAAGATCGATGCGCTCTCCAGCTGGCAGTCCGTGAACCACAACACCGATCGCTTTGGCATGCGATTGTCCAAAAATTGAAATCCGGAGCCGATTTCCAAATTCAAATGACATGGGTACTGCCTCCTAAAGCCGTAAAATCTGAAAAAAAATCGGGATAACTCTTACCGACTGCATCCGCTCCGCGGATCACAACCGGCTTTTCGCAAAGGATGCTGGCAATGGCGGCGGCCATCACGATCCGGTGATCATTGCGGCCGCTCACTTCACCGCCGGTCAGCTTTCCGCGCCCGGAAATAACCATGCCATCATCCGTCAGGCAAACCGTCCCGCCCAGTGCAGTGATACAGTCCGCAACCGCTTCCAACCGGTCACTTTCTTTCATGCGGAGCCGTCCCGCCTTCCGGATCATCGTATTCCCCAACGCGCCGCAAGCGACAATGGATAAAACCGGTACAATATCCGGCGCATCCGAAGCGTCGATCTCAATTCCGGTCAACGAACCGGGACTTACGCATACAGCGCCGTCCGCGCAGCGGACGTTTGCGCCGAACTGCTGAAGAAAAGACAGGATCGCTTTATCCGGCTGCCTGCTGGACAGATCCAATCCGCGGCAGGCAATGGCCCCCCCAACCGCACCGGCCGCCAAATAGAAGGCGGCGCCGGACCAATCCCGCTCAGCTTCCACAAAACCGGGAGCGTTGTAACGCTGGCCGCCCCGCACCCGGTATCCGCCGGCGGTTTTTTCGGCTTGAATCCCGAATTTCTCCAGTGTCTGCAGCGTCATTCCGACGTAGGATGCCGATTCCAAAGGGGTGGTGAGCTGGATTTCGCTGTCGTGTTCCAGCAGCGGCAGCGCAAAGAGAAGGCCGGAAATAAATTGGGAGCTGACATCGCCCGGAATTTCATAAATCCCGCCGGTCAATCCGTTTGACAGCGTCATAGGAAGCGCATCCGCCGAAAAACGGCAGCCGTGCAGCGCCATCTGCGCAGTCAGCGGAGCGATCGGCCGCGCGGGCAGGCGGCCGCTTCCGGAAAATGAGGGCCGCTTGCAGACCGCCGCGGCAACCGGCAGCAGAAAACGCAGGGTTGACCCGCTCTCCCGACAGTCCAGAAGCGGCGCAGGGTTTAAGTTCTCCCACAGCGGCAGAACGCTCCATACGCCGGTTTCGGGAGCCGTTTTTTCAATTCTTGCGCCCATCTGCCGCAGACAATCCATGGTCGCCAGAATATCCTGATTCAAATGATCAATCCGGATTTGGGTCGGCGTATGGCTCAATGACGCGCAGATCAATAACCGGTGAACATCGGATTTCGCCGAAACCGCGTCTACTATTCCGCTAAGACGGCGGGGGAGTATCGAAAGATCCATCCAGTCCTCCTCACCCGATTGCACTTGCGATAAACTCGGGGAGATCCTGTGTCGCCAGCGGAACCAGACGGCAGCAGCCGATTGCTTCCGGCAGAACAAACTGGATCTGGCCGCCGGACCGCTTTTTATCCCGCATGGCGGCCTGCGTCAGTTCATCCGCTGAGAACCGGCATTCGGTCGGGAGCCGGTTCTCCCGCAGTCTGAGTTGCAGCGCATCCAACACCGCTTGCTGGCAAATGCCCCGTTTCACTGCCGCGCGGGTTGCCGCGACCATGCCAATCGAGACCGCGTGTCCATGCGTAATCTGAAACGCGCTGCATTTTTCAATCGCATGCCCGATCGTATGCCCAAAATTCAGCAACTGCCGGACGCCTTGATCCCGCGTATCCGCCGCCACAAATTCCGCTTTGATCGCCACGTTCCGCGCGACAATTTCTTCCCAGTCCATATTTACCGGCTCTGAGGTGCCCGTCATAGCGGAAAAAAGCCCGGGATCCGCCAGCATGCCATGCTTTATCGACTCCGCAGTCCCATCCGCCAGCACGGTTTCCGGCAAAGTTGAAAACACCTGCGGATCACAGATCACCAGCGCGGGTTGCCAAAAAACACCGGCCAGGTTCTTTCCCGCGGTCAGGTTGACGCCGGTCTTTCCGCCGACGGAAGAATCAACCGCCGCCAATAATGTCGTCGGAACCTGCACAAAACGGATCCCCCGCAGGTAGATTCCGGCCGCGAAACCGGCGATATCCCCGCATACGCCGCCGCCCAGCGCAACCACCAGATCACTGCGCGTCATCTGCCGTTCCGCCATGAAATCCAGAATTTTGACAACAACATCCATCGTTTTCTGCGCTTCACCCGCCGGAAAAACAAAGCGTTCGGTCCGGTATCCGGCCGCAGTCAACGACGCAATGACCGCATCCCCGTAAAGCGCATCGACCCGATCATCGGTGATGAGCGTGACATGGCAGGGAGGGATCAGCGCAGAGAGCATCCCGCCGATTTTTTCCCGAGCCCCGTTTTCAATCATTACTTCGTAAACCCCGCCGGATGAATTTATCCGCACATTTTTCATGATTCCGCCATCCCTTCCTCATCAACGCCATCGACAACCGCTTTCAACTCACGTCCATTTTTCAGCAAGCCGAAAAGCCGGTCCCGGTCTCCGTCACAGATCGCCTGGTTATATTCCTGCAGATGATGAATCAAAAGTTCGATTTCCCGGCAAAGACAGTCGGAATTGGCCAGGAACAGTTCGGTCCACATGGCTTCATTCAGCTTGGCCACCCGCGTCATGTCTTTGAAACTGCCGGCGGAAAAACCGATATGTTCCAAAGCTGTCGGACTCTTAATATACGCGCTGGAGACTACGTGCGCGAGCTGGGAAGTAAACGCGATCATCCGGTCATGTTCTTCCGGGGTCGATATTTGAATACAGGTAAAACCAATTTGTTTACAGAGAACTTTAACGGCATGAACTGTTTCGATTCTTGTGCCGTGAAAGGGAACCAGCACCATGGACGCGCCCTCAAATAACGTCCCGGAGGAGTGCGAAAAACCCGAAAATTCACGGCCGGCCATCGGATGTGCCCCGATATACGTAAACCCCTGTTCCGCCGCAATTGCGCGCAGCGGAGCGCAGACCGCTCCCTTCACACCGCACAAATCCAGAACCAGCCCGCCTTTTTTAAACTTTGCCGCATTTTCCCGAGCAAAATCCACCGTATCCTGCGGATACATGGAAAGAAAAACGATATCACAATCCTGCAGCGTCTCAGGCGTCAGCGCTTTATCGATTGCCTCCAAAAGATACGCTTTATAAACAACCGAAGGGATCAAATCCATTCCCAATACGGTATGCTCCGTATGCATTTTGAGCGCCTTCGCCATTGACCCGCCAATCAATCCCAAGCCTACAATTCCAATTTTCATTCTTCCTCGTTTCAAAGCCAGCCAATCGAATTTTGGAAAAACGCTTTGTTGTCCTATTTTTGTGCTCCGCACAAAAATAGGACAACAACCAATTTAAATCTTTATTCCAAAGGAATATCCATATTTCGACACCCTGCACTGGGTCCTGCCGAACCGTGGTCACCAGTGAAAGGCAAACGGCGCAATGCTGCGGACAGCCGCGGAAACATCCTCAAAAGCCTCCGGCGTCAGCGATTGTTTCCCGTCGCTCAAAGCATGGGGAGGATCGTTATGCACCTCAATGATCAATCCGTCCGCACCGCAGGCGGCAGCGGCCATCGCCATCGGTTTCACCAACTTGGCGATTCCGGTCGCATGGCTCGGATCGACAATAACCGGCAAATGGCTCATCTGTTTCAGCAGCGGAACCGCCGAAATATCCAGTGTATTGCGCGTAGCGGTTTCAAAAGTCCGGATTCCCCGCTCACAGAGCATCACCTGTTCATTCCCGTTCGCCATAATATACTCAGCGCTCATCAGCAATTCTTCCAGCGTGTTTGCCAACCCGCGTTTCAGGAGAATGGGTTTCCCCGCATGTCCCAACTCTTTGAGCAGTTCAAAATTCTGCATATTCCGGGCCCCGATCTGAATAACGTCGATCTGATCAAAAAGCGGAAGCTGGGTGATATTCATCAATTCCGTCACGACCGGCAGTCCGGTCTCCTGTTTCGCTTCCAGCAGCAAATCGATTCCCTGTCCACCGAGTCCCTGAAATGCATAAGGAGAAGTGCGCGGTTTGAAAGCACCGCCGCGTAAAACCGTCGCTCCGGATTCTTTTACCTTCCGGGCCACATAACAGATCTGTTCAAGGGACTCCACCGAACATGGACCGGCAATCAGCTGCAGCTTCCCGCCGCCGATCTGCACGCCGCCGCTGAGTTCGACAACGGTGTCATCCGGGTGAAATTTCCGGTTGGCATTTTTATAAGGCTCCTGAATCCGTTTCACATCTTCAACGATATCCAACGCGCGGATCAGATCGATGTCAACCGATGACGTGTCACCGATCAGGCCCAAAATCATATGCGCTGCGCCCACACTGATGTGAACATCCAGATTCAGGCTTTTGAGCCATTGAATCAGGTTCTCCAACTGACGTTCTTCCGGGTTGTTCTTCAATATAACAATCATAATAAATTCTCCTGAATTTCATAAAAAAGAGCCCTGCTGTGAATTTCACTGCAGGGCCCCTGTTTTTTATTCGTTCGTATGCTTTATCGTTCAGAACATCGGCATTCAGCAAAATTCAAATAAGCTTTGCGGGTAAAATAATACGCAAAGCTGATAATAAAAAAATAAAAAGAAAAGAATTGTGCTGAATTTGCCATTTGCATTCCTTATGGCTCAGATCATAGCATGAAATGATTTTCCTGTAAAGCGGAAAATCCGTTTCTGATGACTCGGATTACAAACAATAAAAAAGTAAATTCCCGAATTTCCGGATCGCTGCCGCGATCCGGAAAATAAAAAAAGACTTGACGCAGCGGACTTTTTTATGCGGGGTATTCAGCCTGAAATTTCAGGCTTCGTAATCTGACTGATAAATCGCGTAACGATTTTTCCCGCTTCCCTTGGCATAATACAGCGCAATGTCCGCTTTTTGATAAAGATCAAGGAAGTTATCCCCGTCGTGCGGATAAAACGCCAGCCCGATTGTGCATGAGATCTTGACCGATTTCCCGTCTTTTTCAGCTTTTGTCGAAAGGCAGGAAAGAACTTCGTCCGCTTTTTTCTCGACCATTGCTGTGGAATTCATGTTGGGCAGAAAGATTAAAAATTCATCTCCGCCTAACCGGCAGATAATATCCGTTTTTCGAAAAGTTTGTTGAAGAATTGTGGCCACTTTTACAATCAATGCGTCACCGGAAACATGCCCCAGCGTATCATTCACCCGTTTAAATTCGTCAATATCAATCACCATCATCGCATGGAACATTCCATCCGGCAGATCCGCCGAACGTTCCAGCATTTTATCAATTCTGGATATGGCGGCTTTCCGGTTGAGCAGACCTGTCATCGAATCCTGCTCTACCTCGGCCAGCAAGTCATCCTCATATTTTTTCTGGCTGGTGATATCCTCAATCGTTCCGACAGCGAAAATCGGAATGCCTTTGGTATCATATCCGCTGGTCAGCCTGATTTTATACCAGTGGAATTCATCGCCCGGCGTTTTGCCCCGCACAATAGCACAGCCCACCTCAGATCCGCTTTCAATATCTTTAAATAACTGCCTGATTTTGTTATTTTCTTCTTCGCTGATTTGATCGACGTTCAATAACTTGCGGGAAAAATGGGCATCCGATAAATTGGTCACCTGACTTTTCCCATTAATATCCACCATTGAGATTGTCCGCTGGGTGATGTTATAGCTGAAAACTGTCTTGGCCGTCAAGGAAGCCGCAATCCGGAAACGGTGTTCGCTGTAAATCAATTCCTGGTTGGCTTTGACCAGCCGGTTTTGGATAAACCGATTAAAGAGCAGAATGATCATCGCAAGCAGAATCAATAGCCCTACAATTTTCGCCGCGTGGACGATCAGTAATTCATCGAGACGGACAATTTGTTCTTCCGCCTGTCGTCTTGGAATTATAAAAACAATGTAATAATCTTCGATGTCGAGCGGTTCAAAAGAAAAGTACCATGCTTCATGATTCATCTCAAAAGGAACAAAACCGGAAGTATGGGTATCCATGGCAAGCTGCATCTGTTCAAGGCTGAAACCGGATTCAAATACGGCCGATCGGTATTGATCCCAGAAATTCTCATCCGCAAGCCCGCCTTCGGCCATATCGGCATTGATCAAATAGTTCCCCGACTTCTCAATAATGCTCGGGAAATACGGCCATCCGGACGGGCTGGTTTCCAATGCACCGAACAACGCTTCGACCGGCATAACCCCTGAAAGCACTCCGGCCACTTCCTGATCCTGATTTCTTACCGGAACAAAAAAACCCAGCTTTCCGGCGCTGCGACCAGCGAGAACCGGCTCTCCCTTCAAAGCGCGCTCAAAAGGATCAGCGGACACTCGATCCGCGGATATATCCGCGAAATCACGGACTAAATCCTCCTTTTCAAAAAATTCAATTGTTTCAAATCCATTGGATATTGCAGGCAGCTGATCCAGCTGACGAACCACCAGAAAGCCATCTTCATTCCGGTCAGAGGACAAAAGTGCCAAAATATCCAGCCATTGAAAAGCTTGATTCATCTGAACTTTTATCGCAGAAGCTTTCTGCTGCGATAACGCCACTGTATTCCGTTCTGCATCGGACGTAAGGATCAAATTTGTTTGGACTTTGAAATCTTGTAAAACAAATCCAATCAAAACCGGAATAACAATAAACATCGCCGCACAAAAAAAATTCAAAAGCCTGGAATCTACAACTACTTTTTTTGAAGTAAGATTCATAAATAAGTTATTATCCCGCTCAACCTATTTTGTTTTTTTATTCAGCTTTTTATCTGACAGTTATATTGGTTATGGATATAGCTATGCAGAAAACGATATTTTGTATATTTCTTCACACCATAAAGAAAAACAAAATAATCTCTTGAGGAACAGAACTACTGTTTATCAGTTTTAAAAGCGCAATTTATTTTTGGAAAATCAGTTGATTGGAAAAAAAACCGAGGCTTCAGAATAAATCATCAGCAATTTCATTCAACATGCCTAAATCCCATAACAAACTGCCCGCCATATATTTATTCCGCAAATCTTTTGTTCTCAAAAATGTCTGTTTCAGAGTCCGTGAATCGATTCCAATTTCCGCCGCTGTCACCGGAGCGCCGGCCACGTGAAGCTGCTGCGCCACCACTTCCGGATCAGGGGCATCCGCCCGGATTATCCGCAGGATATCATCCCACCGGTCAATGATCCGGCCCACCCGCTCCGCATGGCTTTCTCTGTCAAACCGGCTTTCCGCCGCTGCCTGCCGAATGATGCTGCCCGCAGCGGAAGGAAAAAACGCAACAATCGAAGCCTTCCATTGTACCAGATTAAAGTGCCTCATAGCGTCTAAAGCTTTCTTCCGATCCGGCTTAATCTGTTTAATCCGGTCATAGATCTTTGCAGCATAGACCGTTCCAACTCCCACCTGGATCCCGTGCAGATCCGGCATTTCTTTTTTCTGCAATGCAAGCATATCCCAGACATGCGAAAAATAATGTTCGATTCCTGAAGCAGGGCGGGTTACACCGGCGAAACCAATTGCCGTTCCCGACATGACCAACCCTTCCATGATATTCGCGACAGCCCGCGGATCCCGCCGCATTAAACCGGAAGCTGAAGATAAACATTTCTGCGCCGATTTCAGCATCAGGGACGCCACCCGATCGCAATAATATTCTCCTGTAATCAGATGGGCGATTTTCCATTCCAGTACTGCGATTGATTTTGCCGCCATATCCCCCAAGCCAGCCTGCAGCATACGGGCCGGAGCATTCCGCAAAATGTCCAGATCACCCAGAATCGCTATTGGGCAGACCCCGGGAACTGTTGATTTCAAGCCGTTTACCACGTTGGAACAAGTGGGGGAAGCAAAGCCATCCATAGAAGGTGCGGTTGCCACAGTTACCATCGGAATCCGTCCAACGCGGGCAATAATTTTACTGATATCTCCGATCGAACCGGAACCAACGGCCAAAACGCCATCGCAGGCGGTGTCATATGCCATTGCCGCC
>CALAEB010000091.1 GCA_937890875.1 uncultured Anaerolineaceae bacterium
GGAACCGGTCCTGAAAAAAGCGCGTGAGGCCGGGATTGTCGTGATCTCTCACGAAGCTGCCGGTATGGAAAATATTGACTATGACATTGAAGCATTCGACAACGACGCTTATGGACGCCATTTCATGGGACGGATCGGTGAGCTCACCGGCGGTGAGGGCGAATATGTGCTGGAAGTCGGCTCTTTGACCTCCGCGTCCCATAACCAGTGGGTGGACGGCTCCAAAGCTTATCAGGAAGAAAACTTCCCGAACATGAAGCAGTATGGCGACAAAATCGAAACAAAAGACGATCAGTCCATTTCCTACGAAAAAATTAAGGAAGTATTGACCGCGAATCCGAGCATCGCCGCGATTCAGGGTTCCGCGATGGCGGATGTCGCCGGCGCAGCGCTGGCGGTGGAAGAACTCGGACTGGCCGGGAAGGTCAATATCGTCGGTACTTCCCTCGTCTCGGTCTCCGGTAAATACGTCCGCGAAGGCACGATCGATACGATCTCCTTCTGGGATCCCGCTCAGGCCGGTAAGGCCATGATCGTGCTGGCGCAAAAAGTTCTCGCCAGCGAGAAAATTGAAACCGGGCTGGACCTTGGAATCGAAGGCTATACCAACCTGACACTGGACGGCAAAGTGCTTACCGGTGAAGCGTGGGTGGATGTAACCATTGACAATGTTGATGATCCTGCATACGATTTCTAATAATTTGAGAGCATTCACGAGTTATTAGATAAAGACAACAGACCTCATAGCGTGTGCTTTATGAGGTCTGTTTCTCATCAATTCAAAACGACAGGAGGTGCAAAATGGGCGATATCTTTCTGGAGCTGAAAGATATCCACAAATCTTTTGGTGGCGTTCAGGCCTTGCGCGGTGTTGACCTGACCATCCGAAGCGGTGAGATCCATTGTCTGGCCGGTGAGAACGGATCCGGAAAGTCCACGTTGATCAAAGTGATTTCCGGGGCGCATCATCCGACGAAGGGAGAGATCTTCATCGAGGGGAGCCGAATCCCTCGCCTGAATCCGATCGATGCCATTGCGCATGGGATTCAGGTGATTTATCAGGATTTTGCCGTATTCCCGAATCTGACTGTCGCTGAGAATATTGCGCTGAATCGTGCTGTGACGACCGGCGCAAAGTGGATGAATTGGGAAAATGCCAGAAAGCTGGCGCTTGACGCGATGGAACAGATCGGCGCGAAGATGGACCCCGATCTGCTGGTGGAAAATCTGTCGGTGGCCAACCGGCAGATGGTGGCAATCTGCCGCACGATTATCAATGAAGCGAAATTATTGATTTTGGATGAACCGACGGCTTCCCTGACGGCAAACGAGGTCGACAAACTGAACGCAATTCTCCGGCGGTTGAAAAACAAAGGAATTGCGGTGATGATCGTGAATCATAAAGTCGATGAGATCTTTGAAATCGCCGAGCGGCTGACGATTTTGCGGAACGGGGAAAAAATTTCAACCGGGCTGGTCGGTGAGTATGACCGGAAACGGTTTGTCCGCGACTTAACCGGGCGGGAACTCTTGTCCAGCGGGTATGTTCCGCTTCCTTCTGATGAGGAGATATTCCGCGTGGAGCATCTGGGCCGTAAAGGCGCTTTTGAGGATGTCAGTTTCACGCTCCGCAAAGGCGACGTGCTGGGAATTACCGGCTTGCTGGACTCCGGCCGGGGGCAGATCGGTGATGCGTTGTTTGGGATCGCCCCTGCCGACAGCGGAAAAATCTATCTGCATGGGGAAGAAATCTCCATTCGTTCAACCGAAGACGCGGTAAAACAAAAGATCGCTTATGTGCCTGAAGACCGGCTGACTCAGGGGCTGTTCCTGGATCGCTCGATTCAGGATAATACGATTGCGGCCTCGATCAAAAAATATTTCCGCAGCGGGCGGCTGGATGAATCGGCCATGTATCAGGAAACGGCGGAATGGATCGACCGGATCGGCTGTGTCGCGCCTTCACCGGAGCCGGCTGTACGGACGCTTTCCGGCGGAAACGCGCAGAAAATTGTGATCGCGAAGTGGCTGAATATGAATCCGGCGCTGATTATCCTGAATGGCCCGACGAACGGCGTGGACGTGGGCGCGAAATTTGATATTCACAAGATCCTGCATAACCTGGCCGCGCAGGGGATCGGCGTGATCCTGATTTCGGATGATTTGTCGGAGCTGATTCAGAACTGCAACTCGATTCTGATCATGAAAGACAGACGGATGTCCAGCCTGATCCAGGCTGCGGAGGTTAACGAAACACGGTTAGCCGGCATGCTGAGCGAATGATCGGGAGAAAACAATGATGAACCACAGACAAAAAGCTTTCTTTGTATCCAACGAAATGATCGTTGTTTATATTATCATCGGCCTGTCTATCCTGATCGGTTCTGTAAATCCCGCTTTTGCCAGCGTCTCTACGCTGGTCAACCTTTCCCGGACCATGCTGGTTTCCCTGATTTTTGCGATGTGTGAGATGCTGGTGATCGTCTCCGGCGGGATTGATGTTTCGTTTCCCGCAATCGCCAGCCTGGCGATGATCGGAACCGCGCATTTCATGATCCGCAATGATTTGAACAGCGTGCCTTTTGCTTTTCTGATGGGCGCTTCGGTCGGGCTGATCCTGGGGTTGCTGAACGCTTTCCTGATCGCCGTGATTAAAATGCCGCCGTTGATCGCCACGCTGGGCGTCAGCAGCCTCACCAACGGCGCGACCCTGGCCGTGCTGGGGGCCAAGAACATTACCAACCTGCCCGAAAATTTGGATAAGCTGTATAAAGTTTATCTTTTTACCTATACCAACGCCAGCGGCATTAACTATTCTCTGACGGTATTAATTCTGATCCCGATCGTCATTTGTATTCTGGGCTGGCTCCTGTTGCGGTATACGATGCTCGGCCGGGGGATCTACGCGATCGGCGGTGATATCCGCGCAGCCAGGGTGGCGGGTTTTAATGTTCCCGGGATCCAGTTTTTCGTGTATATTGTTTCCGGCATTTTGGCCGGCATCGCGGGTGTGACCTATATGATTCTGATGCGGGGAGCCGATCCGTCCGTGCTGATGGGC
>CALAEB010000092.1 GCA_937890875.1 uncultured Anaerolineaceae bacterium
AAGAATTACAGGAACGAATCGAAGGACTGCACGGAAAAGAACAGTCCGACGAGCCATATTTTCAGGACATCGCAGAATTAAGCGAAGCGGAAAAAAAAATTTAAATAATCTGGAAATTGCCAGCGTCGCTCCCGCAGGAAACGCGGCCTACTCTCATACCGGTGACACGATTTTTAACAGCGGTCAAGGTTACTGGTGGGATGGTGCGCGCAATTTTTCGATGGAGAACCCGATCGTTCCCAAAGAATATATTCCGCCGGAATCCGCAAAAAAAAGCAGCGGGAAACGGAACCGGATCATCTCGAAAGACCTGCGGGGACGTTATTTCAAAGCGCGGGCCGCAAACGATAATCTGCAGGATATCGCGTTTGACGCAACCATCCGGATGGCCGCTCCGTATCAGCGCACCCGGCTGAAAGATGACGGCAAAAAGAAGATTATCCTCAAAAAAAAGGATTTGATGCAAAAGGTACGGCTGCATCGGTCAGCCAACCTTTTGCTTTTTCTGGTGGATCTGTCCTGGTCCATGGCCGTTCAGCAGCGGATGGAAGTCACCAAAAGCGCGATCCTCTCCATTCTGACGGACGCCTATCAGCAGCGTGACCGGGTCGGTCTGATCGTTTTTCAGCGGGATGACGCGAAAGTCGTGCTGCAGCCGACGCATTCGGTCATGCTGGCGGAAAGATCCATGAAAAGGATCACCGTGGGGGGCAAAACACCGCTGGCATCCGGGCTTTGGAAAGCTTATGAGGTTTTAAAACAGGAAAAGCGGATCCATCCGGATGAAAACACGCTGCTGATCGTGCTGACGGACGGCGCAGGAAACGTGGCCATGGGACGGGGGGACCCGCTGGAAGAATCCAAAACCATCGCCGAAAAAATCGCCACGGAGGGATTCCGCAGCATTGTGATCGACACGGAACAATACACATTTGATCAGGGGCTGTCCACCGTTCTGGCGAAGCAGCTCAACGCACCCTGCTATATGATCGGCGGACTGAAGGCGGACCAGCTCGTCGCGACGATCAAACGTGAATTATGAGAATGCCCAGGGTGTCAAAAAGTTTGAACAGCAAAAAAAACAACGGCTTCCTTTTTCAACATTTGACTTTTGACACTTTAACCAAGAACAGAAAGATTTTACCGGAGAGACCATGGATGAAAAAGCAAAAACGAAAGAATTTTTAAAAAAGATCATATCACTGCCGGGGATATCCGGCCATGAAACCGCAGTCAGCGATGTAATTGCGGAAGAATGGAGGCCATATACCGATGAAGTCAAAGTTTCGCCGGTGGGGAACCTTTATGGGATCAAAAAAGGTTCCGAGACAAAAAGCGGACGCACCGGCAAACGGCTGATGATGGCCGTCCACATGGATGGAATCGGCATGACAGTGATCAAAATTTCCGGCGAAATATTATATTTTGCCCCCATCGGCGGCTTCGATCCGCGCATTCTGCCCGGGCAGCGGGTGGCCGTTCATGCCGGCGAAGGGGACATTCCCGGCATTATCGTCCAGCTCGCACCGCATCTGCTGTCAGAACCATTCGACGGGAAGCCGGTTCCTTTGGACCAATTGGTAATTGATACCGGGCTAGACAGTGAAACGGTGAGCCGGAAAATCCGCGTCGGCGACATTATTTCTTATGCCACAGTTCCGCAGGACCTTCCGACAGACTGCATCGCCGGACACAGCCTGGATAACCGCGCTTCCGTCGCGGCGGTAACCCAATGCCTGAGCGAACTGCAGCGCTTCAATCATGCCTGGGACGTCTACGCGGTCGGAACGGTGCAGGAAGAAACCGCCTTCCTCGGCGGACACACTTCTCCCATGGATATCAAACCGGATCTGGCAATCGCGATCGATGTCACGTTCGCGACCGGTCCCGGAGCCAGCGGCTGGGAGACAGCCCCGCTGGAAAGCGGCGTCGTAATCGGTTATGGTGCCAACCTGCATCCGGCACTGTTTGCCGAAATAAAACAGCTTTGCCAGCAGCTGGACATTCCGCATACGCTCTCGCCGCAGCCGTTAATGTCCGGTACAGACGCGGACCCGATCCAGATCACCGGCGCCGGCGTCCCAACAATTTTACTAAGCATCCCGCTGCGCTATATGCACACACCGGTTGAGATCATCTCCATGAAAGATGTGATGCGCACCGGTCACCTGATGGCAGAGTTTATTGCCCGCTTGGAACCGGAATTTACGGAAAAAATCATTTGGGAGGATCCGCAATGAATACCCCAACCGCTCAGAATATGACACTACCGGCGCTCACGGAAGCGATGATCCAGCTCTTGGAGAAGTTGAGCAATGCGGCGGGCGTTTCCGGAAACGAAAACGCGGTCCGCGCAATTGTTCGCCGGGAAATCACCGGATTTGCGGACACAATCAAGGTGGATGCGCTCGGCAATTTGATCGCGGTCAAAAAGGCGGCGGACGAAAACCCGCTCAAAGTGCTGATAGCAGCTCACATGGACGAGGTCGGCTTCATGCTGGTGGACAAAGAGTCGGACGGAATTTTCCGTTTCGAAGTCGTCGGCGGCATTGACGTGCGGTCCCTGCCCGGCAAACCGGTACAGGTCGGAAAAAACGCCACTCCCGGCGTTATTGGCGCCTGCCCGGTTCATCTCTCAACCAGAGAAGAACGCGAACGCATCCTGCCGCTTGACACGCTCCGGATCGACACCGGGCCGGGTTCCACGGAAATAAAGGCCGGTGATTACGCCACATTCGCGACAAAATTCAGCAAATTCGGACCGAGTTTTTGCGGGAAGGCGCTCGATAACCGGATCGGTGTCGCAACGCTGATCCACCTGCTGAAAAACTGTCCACAGCATGTTGAGCTGATCGCCGCGTTCACGGTGCAGGAAGAAATCGGGCTGCGGGGGGCCCGCGTAGTGGCTTATGACAATGACCCTGATTTTGCGTTTGTGATTGATTGTACGCCGGCAAATGATCAACCGGCCTGGGACGGCTCTGAAAACACCCAGTATAAAACAAAAACCGGTCACGGTCCGGCTATTTACGCAGCGGACGGACGGACGCTGTACGATCCCCGTCTGATCCGTTTCTTTACGGAAACCGGAGACCGGTACAAAATTCCATATCAGATCCGTCAGCCCGGACCGGGAGGAACGGACGCGGGCGCAATTCATCTGACCAAAGCCGGTATCCCCACGATTTCCGTATCCGTTCCCGGCAGATACGCTCATACCGCAGCTATGATC
>CALAEB010000093.1 GCA_937890875.1 uncultured Anaerolineaceae bacterium
ATGGTTCGCAGGATGTATACAACGAACAGTTCCAGAGAAAATCTTTGGAATACTGCTGGGAGGCGACCCGCACCAACCCCAGTTCCGCGTGCATCGTGCAGTCACCGGTCGTCAGCTCCATATTCGGCTGTTCCAGCAGAACGTTCCCTTCAGTGTCAGCCAGAATCGCCCCAAACGGCGTATTACCGTTTTCCCGTGAAGCGAACGAAACCGCGATCGCCCGCCGCAGCAGCCGGATATCCAAATCATGGGAAAAGCGGTCAATTCCGGAAACAGTTGATTTTTCCATTCACAAACATCACTTTCTGTAAAAGATCCGGGTCTTCATAAGCATACAAAACCCGAAAACCCGGATCCAAAATCTCTTGGGCCTGATCACTCCATCAACCAGCAGGTTATTTTTTCGTCCCCAGATAAGCCGCCCGGATTTCCTCGTTTTGCAGCAGTTCGGTGCCGGTACCCTGGATCCGAATTTTTCCGGTTTCGAGAACATAAGCAAAATCCGCCGTCCGCAGCGCCATATTCGCGTTCTGCTCAATTAACAGAATCGTCACGCCTTCACTGTTGATCTTTCGAATAATGGAGAAAATATCCTGAACAATCAGCGGAGCCAGCCCCAGCGAAGGTTCGTCCATCATCATTAATTTCGGCCGGCTCATCAGCGCACGTCCAACGGCCAGCATCTGCTGCTCTCCGCCGGAAAGCGTTCCGGCCTGCTGCCAGTGCCGCTCCTTCAGCCGCGGGAAAAGCGTATAAATCCAGTCAATATCCTTTTGAATTTCGGATTTATCCTTTCGCAGATAAGCGCCGATTTTCAAATTTTCAAGCACGGTCATATCCGGGAACATCCGCCGGCCTTCCGGCACCAACGTGATCCCTGCTCCGATAATCTTGTTCGTCGGCAATCCGGTAAGATTCCTGCCGTCATAAAGTATTTCCCCGGCATCAGGCTTCAGCAAACCGACAATTGTCCGCAGCGTGGTGCTTTTTCCGGCCCCGTTTGCGCCGATCAGCGTAACAATCTTTCCGTCCGGCACTTCGAACGAAATATCATTCAAAGCCTTAATGCCGCCATAAGATACTTTCAGATGATTTATTTTAAGCATCGGCTTCCACTCCAAGATAAGCTTGAATGACTGTTTCATCATTCTGAATTGCATCCGGAAGCCCTTCGGCAATTTTCTTTCCGAAGTCAAGCACATAAATCCGGTCCGAGATCTCCATCACCAAATCCATATGATGTTCAATCAAAAATACAGTCAGATTAAAATCTTCTTTTGTTTTTTTAATAAACGCGGAAAGTTCATTCGTTTCCTGCGGATTCATCCCGGCGGCCGGCTCATCCAGAAGCAGGAGCGTCGGATTCGTCGCCAGCGCGCGGGCAATTTCCAGATGGCGCTGCTGTCCGTATGGCAGAGAAGAGGCGATCTCATCCTTTACCCCGGCCAGGTTCTGTATCTCCAGCAGTTCAAGC
>CALAEB010000094.1 GCA_937890875.1 uncultured Anaerolineaceae bacterium
GCTCTTCCTGATGCGGGACAAACCGGCAGACCTGATCAAACCGGTTGTTAAATTGGCTGACTAATTTTGGGAAGATCCGCAGCCGGCACCTGAAAAGTTTCTCAGAAAGCCGGCTGCGCTTTTTTGCCGCCGAATCGGCATCCTGACGGCGGCCCAAAATCTGATTCAAGTGTCAAAAGCCGAATTGATCAAAGCGGAAACTGTCATTCTGTTTTGATCCGTTAATCCAAAGCTGAGCTTCATTTTTTTTTGAATTGCCGATTTTTTGAACAGGAGAAGAAACTTTTTATGAAAATACTGGTCATCTCCGGATTTTTAGGAGCGGGAAAGACCACATTTATTAAAATGCTTGCTGAAAAAACAAAGAAAGACTTTGTCGTGCTGGAAAATGAATACGGGCAGGCGGATATCGACCGTGCCGTACTCCGCGCGGATACCGGCCTGAATATTTATGAACTGACGGAGGGCTGCGTCTGCTGTACGATGAAGCAGGATTTTGCCACTTCCATCCTCACAATTTCAAATACGCTTGACCCTGAATACCT
Organism: uncultured Anaerolineaceae bacterium; assembly: GCA_937890875.1. GTDB lineage: Bacteria > Chloroflexota > Anaerolineae > Anaerolineales > Anaerolineaceae > Flexilinea. Next base: position 546 of record CALAEB010000094.1, read on the forward strand.
GGTGGTGGAACCGACCGGCGTCGCCAAACTGAGCAACATCCTCGCCAATATTAAGAAGATCCAATATGAAAGAATCGCTTTGCTCAACCCGGTTACCATTCTGGATGGCAACACGTTTGACGATTTTCTGCAGGCATATAGGGAGATTTACGCAGATCAGCTGGAAACGTCGTCCAGAATCGTGATCTCAAAAATGGAACAGGCGGATTCGCAGGATCTGCAACGCCTGGAGCAGAAAATCCACAGCCGGAACGAAAAAGCGGAACTGATTCTGTCCCATTATTCCGGACAGCCTCAGGAATGGTGGAATTCGTTATTGTCGGACTTTTCGGATCCCGCGCAGGTTCATAAAGCGGAAAGCGAGAATACACTGGAACTGGAAACACTTTCTTTAACGGCGGTCTCTTTGGATACGCCGACAAAATTGATTGCGTTTCTGGAAGCGGTTGTATTCGGTGTGTTCGGCAAGATTGTCCGGGCAAAAGGCTTTCTGCCCTGCGGGGAAGCGCTGCTGCGTTTTGACGTGGTGAACCAAACCTATGCGATAACCGGGATGAATGACAAAACGGAAGAAGCCCCCAGTTGCGTTTTTATCGGCACAGACTTGCGGCGAAGCTGGCTACGGGAAATGTTACAGCCGGCCTATCAGGCGCGCCTTCCGCTCTGCCGGAAACCGGTTTACGAAAAGCGCTCCTCAAAGAGCATCCGGCTGCTCAATTCATCGGCGTAGCCGTCCGCAACGTAGACTGCGCCACCCAGCCTTCCAGTCCGTCATTCGTGCGGACTTTTGCCCAGATCATCCCATCGGAAGACCGGATGGTTTCTCCGATCATCTCCAACAGCGAACCATTATATTGACTTTTCAGGACATTCGCGGAGAAATCCGGCCTTTCCCGAATCAACAGCCCGACATCATTGGGCACATAAACGATCCCGTAGACAATAGTGGCTGAAGGCGGATACGTAACCGTCGGGGTTTTCGTGGGGGGCAACGTC
>CALAEB010000095.1 GCA_937890875.1 uncultured Anaerolineaceae bacterium
CAGCAGGCGCTGGTAGTGGGTAATAATGAGTACGCCCATTCCGGTTTTTTCGACCAGCAGGTTGACACCTTCCGCGGCAATCCGCAGGGCGTCAATATCCAGTCCGGAATCGATTTCATCGAGGATGGCGATTTCCGGTTTTAGCACGGCCATTTGCAGCACTTCCGCGCGCTTTTTTTCCCCTCCGGAGAAGCCGTCGTTCAGATAACGGCGGGAGAACTCAGGATCGAACTTCAGCGTTGCCATTTCATCTTTCAGCAATTTGCGGAATTCCGGAATGGAGATCGGTTTGCTTTCCGGGTCGATTGCTTTTCTCCGGCTGTTGACAGCCGTTCGCAGGAAATTGGACATAGTTACGCCGGGAACCGCGATGGGCTGCTGGAATGCCAGGAAAAGCCCGGCGTGTGACCGCTGGTCGGGCGACCATTCGTTGATGACCTGGTCGTTGAGCAGAATTTCACCCTGTTCGATTTCATAAGCAGGATGTCCCATTATCGTATAAGAGAGTGTGGACTTTCCGGTTCCGTTGGGTCCCATGATCGCATGGATTTCACCTTTGGAAACCTGCATGGAAAAGTTTTTAATAATCTCTTTCTCTTCAATTTTGACGCTTAAATTCCGAATCTCTAAGCCTGTCATTGAATCTCCTTGATCATCACGCCGCCTTTTCTCGGTCCGGCGTGTCAGTAATTTGGTGTCATTAAAATTTTTCCGAAGGGGGTCTCTTCCCCGACGGAAAAATGAAAAAGAGCCTTTTAATGCGCGTAAATTATAACAGATTGAAAGTTGTTAATCAACACTAACTGCCTCGGAGCACCTTTTTCTAATATGATTCTATGATTCCGAAAATTCGTTAACAAGCCGGAATATGGTTCGAATGCCAAAAGTCGAATGGGAAAGAGGGCTGCGGTTTAGGCTTCACGCAAAAAAACAACAGAGCCACGCGTCCACGGCGTTCAATCCTTTTGACACATATCCGAATATAGAAAGTGTACGTTATCGTTCTTCTGTTGGGGGCCAATCGAAAGGATTTCAAAAATTTTGAAGTCGCTGGTAAAACAGGGTTTCGCCTGTATAATTAGCAACAGTTTGGATGATTCAAACCCAGCGATTCGAAATGTGAAGATCCGGTTCGGGTCAAACGAAGATAATAATTTTCGCACTTGTATTATCCGGCGTAATTGTACAGCTTCAGTACGAAAAGCATTCCGTTTGGTAAAATTTAGAATCGCTGTTTTAAATCTGAAATTCTTGTTGGGAAGGAAATCTCATGGAAATCGAAATTCTGCGTTATCCGACGGATGCGGACTGGTCGCGCTGTCTTTTTCTGGCAAGGATAACTCAGGGGCGGGATGGTCTGGTTGTTCCCTCTCTCGAATGGCGAAGGAAAATTTTGAATGCGGAGCATTCGCCGATCCGCACCCTGATGTATACGGTTGCGATGTGGCAGATCCCTTATTTTGCCAGCGTCCATTTCGTCCGGCATAAATTCGGGGTTGAACATTATGTGAAGAGCCAGCGAACCAATCCGGAACGCGGTGAAGAGCGGCAGG
>CALAEB010000096.1 GCA_937890875.1 uncultured Anaerolineaceae bacterium
GGATATTCTGCTGGAGTCTGCGAAACTTGCCCGGTCGTATAAGGGCGTCCTGCTTCATACGCATGTGGCGGAGACAGCTGATGAGGAAACTTTTTGCCTGCAAAAAGTGGGCATGAGGCCGGCCAGGTATATGGAAAGCGTTAATTGGGTCGGCAATGATGTATGGTGGGCGCATTGTATTTGGCTCACCCCCGACGAAATCAAACTGCTGTCTGAAACCGGGACCGGCGTAGCGCACTGCCCATCATCCAATATGCGGCTTGGATCCGGCATAGCGCCGATCCGGGAGATGCTGGACGCAAAAGTAAAAGTCGGCTTGGGCGGGGACGGTTCAGCCAGCAATGACTGCGGGCATATGATCGGTGAGGCCCGGCAGGCGATGTTGCTCCAGCGCGTTGCGAAGGGCCCGGAAGCATTGACGATCCGTGATGCGCTGAAACTGGGGACAACCGGCGGCGCGTCTGTGCTGGGACGGGACGATATCGGAATGCTGTCTGCCGGTATGGCTGCAGACCTTATCGGTATTTCACTGGACATGCTGAGCGTTTCGGGCGGAGCCTGCCATGACCCGCTTGCGGCGCTGTTCCTGTGCTCAATCCCGCGGGTCGATCTGTCTGTAATTAATGGAAAAATCATCGTCAGGGACGGAAATTTATTAACACTGGACCTGGAAAAACACATTCGAAGACACAACCAAATCGCAGCGGAAATGGTTGAAAAATATCCGGAACCCGAACGATATAAATTGGTATAGCTGCTTGTACCGGGAGATGAAAATGGAATCGACACTTGCTGAAGAATTAACGATTATCGGCGAAAACATCCGGAGAATCCGGAAAAAGAAGGGACTGGGTTTAAAGGATTTGACCGAGAGCGTGGGGATTTCCGTTCCTTTTTTGAGCCAGATTGAAAATGGCAAAGTGAATTTTAACCTGAGCGATCTGGCCAGGATCGGCAACGCGCTTGACGTTTCCGTGAGTTCGTTTTTTGTCGGTAACGGAAAGAAAAAGGTGAGGCTGATCCGAAAAGAAGAGGTTGTTTGGAAGCCGCTCATCGGAAATGTTACGGAAACGGTTTTTTGCAAATCAATTTCAAATTTTGAACTAAGCATGATTCACATTCCGGATAAGGAAACGACCGGTGAATTCAATCAGCACGAAGGAGTGGAGTTGTGTTTCGTGACCGAAGGGAAGATTGAGGCAATCTTTGACGATTATGACAGCCAGACTGTGGAAAACAATGACGCGATATTTTACCGCTCAAAGATCCCCCATAAGTGGGCGAACCCAGATAATTCAGCTGCAGAGTTTATCCTGATTAATTCGGCTGCCGATTTATGACGGAGAACTTGGAATTCGTATTGTAATAAAAGAGAAGGAGAAAGAGAAGTAATGAAGAAATTTGGATTGTTGTTTTTTGTATTGATGCTCGCATTTGTATTTGCGTCAATTGCTTTCGCTCCGGTTTCGGCTGCTGAAGATTGCGATTGGGATGAGAAAACCTGTCAGGTTTTGGAAGGACTTGATTTTGGCGGACGGACCATGGTGGTCGGCGTCTGGGGCGGAACCATCGAGGCGCTTTACCGCCAATATATCATTCCTGAAATTGAAAAGCATAACGGCAAGGTTGAACTGCTTTTGGGCGGCACCGGCGACCGGGTTGCGAAAATATATGCTGAGCGGGAAAACCCGTCAATGGATATCGCCTATGTGAATATGTTTGAGTCCGCCAAAGGTATCAAAGACGGTGTTTTTGAAGTACCGTCTGCGGAAGCTGTTCCCGCTTATGCAGATTTATATCCTGTCGCGGCGAAAGACGCTTACGGGATGAGCTTTGCCGCTTTGGGCATTGCTTATAAACCCGAGCTTTTCGATGGTGAACCTGAGTGGGCCGATTTGTGGAATCCGGAATTAAAAGGGAAAATCGCTGTTGCAAATTTCCCGGGCTCAGACGGCGAAGGTTTTCTGACGATTGCCGGTTATCTGGCCGGAGGCAGCGATGAAACCCCGGATCTGGCTTTCCCGAAAATGGCGGAATTAAAGCCGATCCCGTTGGTTTATACGAGCCTGGATGAACTGTTC
>CALAEB010000097.1 GCA_937890875.1 uncultured Anaerolineaceae bacterium
TGATGAAAACATTTTGAAAATGTATTATCTTCGTAAAGTTTTAATCGTTGATTAATTTTGAATTGGTCTTTTCGAGAAATTTGTCGATATTTACAATGAACCGTTCATGGGTGCCGTTGCCGATGATGCCGCCTTTGTCGCTGACGGTTATTCGGAAAACGAGGCGTTTCCGGTCGATTTCGATCAGTTCGCTCTCACAGGTTACGGTTAATCCAACCGGTGTGGCTGAAATGTGCTGAATATTCAAAGCAGTGCCTACGGTTGTTGTGCCGGGGGGAAGTGCTTCTGCGACACTTTTCCGGGCCGTTTCTTCCATAAAGGCGACCATGGAGGGTGTCCCGTAAACTTCCAGCGCGCCGCTGCCGCGTGCCCGGGCGGTTTTTTCATCCGTTACGATTTCTGTTTGAAGCCCTTTGATTCCTGTGACTAATTCCATTGATGCGTCTGCTCCGGTTTTTCTGTCAATTTTCGGACGGAAGATTTATTTTCATCTGTGAGAATATCTTTCAATTATAAATTATAAATTGAATATCCGCTTTGCCCTCGACAAGTCAGCAGCAATTCAAAGTTTAAACAGGTCTTTCGAATAAGGAGAGAAGTTTTATCGTTCTACTGTTTTATTCGGACGGAGTCCGGATTTCGATTTTTTCAGATCATGGAAATAAAAAAATAATCATGAGAAGCAGGTATAATTCAAATGTATTGTTACTTACTGGAAATCCTATTATCGTTACCTAATTGGGGGAACACATTTAATGGCAAAAAAGTATATTTTTGTTACCGGCGGTGTTGTGTCAAGGATTGGCAAAGGCATTACTGCAGCATCATTGGGACGGCTTTTAAAAGCACGCGGGCTGAAAGTCGCTGCGCAAAAATTGGACCCCTATATTAATGTTGACCCCGGAACGATGAGCCCATTTCAGCATGGGGAGGTCTTTGTCACGGAAGACGGCGCTGAAACGGATCTTGACCTGGGACATTACGAGCGATTTATTGATGAGAATCTGAACAAATTTTCCAACCTGACGCCCGGCAAAGTTTATTGGAATGTGCTGAATAAAGAACGGAACGGCGAATATTTAGGCGAAACGGTCCAGGTGATCCCTCATATTACGAACGAAATTAAATCATTCATCTATGCGGTCGGGAAAAAAACAAATGCAGATGTCGTCATCACGGAAATCGGCGGAACAACCGGGGATATTGAATGCCAGCCCTTTCTGGAAGCGATCCGGCAGGTGGCGCTTGAAGTCGGTAGTGATAATTGTCTGGTAATTCATGTGACATTAGTCCCGTTTTTGAAAAGCTCCGGCGAACAGAAATCCAAGCCGACGCAGCATTCCGTGAAAGAACTTCAGTCGATGGGGATTACCCCCAAGATTATCGTTTTGCGCTGTGACGACCCGATTGATTCTTCCATTGTGCAGAAGATTTCTCTTTTTTGCAACGTTAAACCGGATTGCGTCATCGAAAACCAGACAATTTCCGTGCTGTATGAAGCTCCGCTGATGCTGGAAAGAAACCATTTTTCGGAAATCGTCTGCCGGGAGCTGAGTCTTAACACTCCTCAGCCCGATTTGACGGACTGGCGAAAGATGATCGCCCGGATTGAGAGCCGGGACCGATCAGTGAAAATTGCGCTGGTCGGCAAATATATCAAACTGCATGACGCTTATTTGTCGGTGATGGAAGCGTTGCAGCACGCGGGATATGAATTAGGCTCAAGGATAGAAGTGAATTGGGTGGATTCCGAATTCGTCAGTGAGCAAACGATTGAAACGATGCTTTCGGATTGTGCGGGCGTGTTGATCCCGGGCGGTTTCGGCGTTCGCGGAGTGGATGGAAAGTTGCTGGCAGCGCAATATGCGCGGGAACACAATATTCCTTATCTGGGATTGTGCCTTGGGATGCAGATCGGCGTGATTGAATTTGCGCGGAACGTCTGCGGTTTGTCCGGCGCAAATTCACGGGAGTTTGATGAACAGGCGGAGCATCTTGTGATCGATTTCATGCCGGATCAGAATAACATGATCCCGAAGGGCGGAACGATGCGCCTCGGCAGTTATCCATGCAGAATTAGGAAAGACACATTATTGGCTCAGTGTTATCAATCGTTAATTATCACGGAACGTCACCGGCACCGGTATGAATTTAACAATGAATACCGGGAGCTTGTCGAGAAGAACGGAATGGTGATCAGCGGTACTTCTCCGAGCGGGGATATCGTTGAAACCATCGAAATACCCGGAAACGATTTTTATATCGGGGTTCAATTCCATCCGGAGTTTAAGAGCCGCCCGAACCGGGCGCATCCGCTTTTCCTGGGATTTATCCGGGCCGCGCTGAAGAAGTTCGAATAATCGTCGGGAATCCGCGGCGGATAC
>CALAEB010000098.1 GCA_937890875.1 uncultured Anaerolineaceae bacterium
CCATTCGGGCGACAGCATCCCGGGTATCCGGACGAAAAAACATTTTCATATAAAAGGAAGAATGAATATGGATTACGCAAAAGAATCATTAAGGCTGCATAAAGAATGGAAGGGAAAAATTGAAGTAATCGCTTCCGTTCCGGTCAAAAACAAGGAAGACCTTTCATTGGCGTACACACCGGGTGTGGCGCAGCCCTGCCTTGAAATTCAAAAAGACGTGAATCAGAGTTATGAGCTGACCCGAAGACACAACCTGTGCCTGGTCGTGACGGACGGTTCCGCTGTGCTGGGGCTGGGGAACATCGGCCCGGAGGCCGGCATGCCGGTCATGGAAGGGAAATGCGTTCTTTTCAAAACGTTCGGCGATGTCGACGCTTTTCCGCTGTGCGTTAAAAGCCAGGACGTGGATGAGATCGTCAACACCATTTACCTGATTTCCGGCAGTTTCGGCGGAGTCAACCTGGAAGATATCTCCGCGCCGCGCTGCTTCGAGATCGAGAAAAAACTAAAAGAAAAATGCGACATCCCCATTTTTCATGACGATCAGCATGGAACCGCCGTCGTCACACTGGCGGGCCTGACCAATGCGCTGAAAGTGGTCGGCAAAACAAAAGAAACGGTCAAAATCGTCATCAACGGCGCCGGATCCGCGGCCATTTCGATCACCCAGCTGCTGCTGAAAGATGGATTCGCCGATATCACGCTCTGCGACCGGAACGGAGCAATTTACCAGGGGCGTGAGAAAGGCATGAATCCGTTTAAAGAGGAAATCGCACTGGTCACAAACCGGGAAAAGAAAGCCGGAACGCTGGCGGATGTGCTCGCCGGCGGCGATATTTTCATCGGCGTTTCCGCGCCGGATGCTGTTAGCACCGAAATGGTGCGCAGCATGGCGAAAGATCCGATCATTTTCGCCTGCGCCAACCCCACGCCGGAAATTTTCCCGGAGGATGCCCTCGCCGGCGGGGCCAAAGTGATCGCCACCGGGCGCTCCGATTTTCCCAACCAGATCAACAACGTGCTGGCATTTCCGGGCATTTTCCGCGGGACTTTCGATGTTCGCGCGAGCGATATCAACGAAGAAATGAAGATCGCCGCCGCTTACGCGCTGGCAGGATTGATCGGCCCGGACGAACTGTCCGCGGAATATATTATTCCGAAAGCGTTTGATCCGCGCGTAGGAAAAACCGTCGCCGGAGCCGTTGCCGAGGCTGCGCGGAAAACCGGTGTGGCGCGGCTGTAACCCCCAAAAAGTTCGAGTGTCAAACGCCGAATTTACCGAAGCGCAAAACAGAACCGCGGATTTGCCATTTTTCGGGCATCCAGTCCGCTGACACGCAGATCAAAAAAACGAAACTCGGAGGAATAGCGCATGCGTTTCATTTTATTCGAACAAGCTCCACTCTTTTGATTTTGAATTGCCGATCATATTTCAAATGAAACCTATTGACAACAGCCGATTTTTACCTATAATCAAACCATTATGAAAAACATTTTTGTCATTTGCTGTATTGATATTTGCCACGGACGAGGAAATCCCTTCGTACGCTTTTCGGGCTGAATCAATACAGAGCCGGCAGACACGAAAACAGAGAACGGATTCCTTGAAAAAAATGGGATCCGTTCTTTTTTTATCAACATGAGAGAAATAAGTATGAAAACAACAATCATTAACAAACCGCAGATTCGAATTTTGAACTATTCGATTTGTTCCTGTTGCTTCTATACCGCCAGGCCGGGGATCCCATTCGTCAATCTATCCGATTAATTTTTACGCAGAAATCAAAAAAAGCAGGAACAAACGGAGCCCCGACAAGAATAAGTCGGGCTCTTTTTTTATCAGAAAGAGCAAAGAACAGATCAATTTGCAGGAGAAACAAAAATGAATCATTGGACCGCGCAGAACATGCCGAATTCAATTTTTGAACCGATGCCGAAAGGAATCTTCAGCCGGGAAGACAAAACCATGCGTTTTGACAGCGCTCCGGACTTCCTTCAGCGCATTCCTCCGGTGCGGATTCTGGTCCTGAACATCATGCCGGCAAAAATGGAAACCGAAATCCGCCTGCTTCGGCTGCTGGAAAATCAAACTTTCCCGATTACCGTTGAATTTATCCACCCCATTTCTCACGATTCCAAAAACACAACTGAAGACTACCTCAAAAACTTTACAAAACATTCGATCAGGTCAAAGGACAAACTTTTGACGGAATGATCATCACCGGTGCTCCGGTCGAGATCATCGGCTTCGAAGAAGTGGATTATTGGGACGAGATGAAAGCCATTCTGGAATGGACAAAGACCAACGTCAAATCAACGCTTCATATCTGCTGGGGAGCGATGGCAGGACTGTACCATCATTACGGGATCCGCAAACATTTATTGCCGGAAAAACTGTCCGGAGTCTTTATCAACCAGATCCGGAAAGAAAGCAAGCAGCCGCTGCTGAAAAACTTCCGCACGGATTTTTACATGCCGCATTCCCGTTTTTCCGAAGTACTGCCATCCGAAATTGAAACCCGGCCGGAACTTGAGATCCTGGCGACATCCAAAGAGGCCGGATTGGCCATCGCGGCCTCTAAAGACGGCGGGCAGATTTTCATCCAGGGTCACTTCGAATATGACAGTATCGCGCTGGCAAAAGAATATCAGCGGGACAGCGCGCTCGGCAAATGCTTCAAAGTGCCGGAAAATTATTTTCCGTGGAACGATCCTCAGGCAAAACCCAGAGTCTACTGGTACAGCCATTCGAAACTGCTGATCGCCAACTGGCTGCGCTTTTATGTCCGCCAGCCGGTGAACCAGCCGGCAAAAGAAAAAGATCGGATCAGTGCTCCAGCCGCCGCCCTGCCGGAAATGTCGTATCAGAATATCGTCCGGTAACCGGCGATTTAAAACAGTAACCAATCCGGGCAGACAGGCCCGTCCGCCCGGAAAGACCCGATCAGGGTTCAATGGAAACGGTTAAGGTGTCAAAAGGTATAGATTTCCGAAAAGGGGTATTTGTCGTTCCGTTTTTCGTTACGCTTTGCGCAACAGAATAACGACCCTTTCTTTCAATAATTTGACTTTTGGTACTTCAATCAAATATTAATCAAAAGGAACCAACATGAAGCTGAATTCAAAACTGATCCACGCAGGAATTGACGGAGACACGCTGACAGGCGCAGTCAATATCCCAATCTATCAAACGTCCACTTACAAACAATCCGGCTTGGGCATTCACAAAGGATTCGAATATTCGAGAACCGGCAACCCGACCCGGGCGGCGCTGGAAAGACTGATCGCCGATCTGGAAGAAGGCACTGCCGGGTTCGCGTTCGCGTCCGGTATGGCGGCAACGACCGCAGTTCTGACTTTATTCAAAAGC
>CALAEB010000099.1 GCA_937890875.1 uncultured Anaerolineaceae bacterium
GTACCCCTGGGGTAACGCGGAGCCATCCATGGCCGTCGCAAATTTTGACGGCTATTATCAGGGTTTGATTCCTGCGGGATGGCTGCCCAAAGGAGCCAGTCCTTACGGCGTGCTGGACATGGGAGGGAATATCCGCGAATGGGTGCTGGATGTTTTCGTTAACGAGACTTATATCGACAGTCGTCCGGCAGATGAAATTCAGCAAGAGAGCACGATCCTGGCAGTCTCAGGCGAACGCATTCTGAAAGGCGGCAGCGCCAGTGATTATCCCAGCGCGCTTGAACTGCGCAACCATCAATGGCATACACAGAGCTCTCCCGGTGCTAACCGGGGATTCCGCTGCGTATATCCGGATGAACAGCCTTGAGCTTTTTGACCGGGAAACGGAACAAATTATACAAAATCAATCCCGCGCCCAACAGGAAGAAGATCTCTGTACTCCAAATATAGCGCCGCTCCGGCTGATTGGTCACCGAAATTAAGAGATGGACGTTGTGCAGCAAGATAAAAAGCAGGCCGGTTAATGAAATTTCCGAACAACGAATCAGTGAAAGCACGGCTGCCAGCGCCAGAATCATCCAATAAGATAATCGGACAGTCTGCAGCCGGGTCCTTTCCACAGCGGTCTGGAACTGGGATCGCAGGATATCCAGCATGTCGGAAGAATGACTGCGAAGAATCGACGCCGATGCCCGGCTGAAAAGAACATTCGCCGTCACCGCATCATATCCCAGCGCTTCGGCCTCCGCCACCGCGACGCCGAACACATAATCATTCTGCGTCAGCAGCGCATTCTCTTTTTTCATCTGCGCTATCCGGTCATAACTGGCTTCCAGGAACTTTCGGGTTTCCGCATCCTCCTGCCGCTCGATATCTTCCGGCTGCATCAAAGCAAGCGCATGTCCGATACCCGCATAACCTTCGTTCGGCATCCAGATCCAATATCCGGTGGCCCGATAGACTACGCTCGCCGGAATCAGCACCAATCCGGCGGCAATCAGCAAGCCGATGAATAATGGGCCGGCAGCACTGCGTTTCTGTCGAAAAATAAGCCATATCACGGCGAAGGCCGGCAGCATAAAAACAAAAACATTTGCCGGGCGGACAAGAACCGAAACAGCGCAGAAAAAACACAGAAACGGAAAAGCCCAAGCCACCTTCCGGGCGACAAAATAACAGAATATTCCGCAGCAAAGAAGCAGCATCGCCTGGGAAAGCACTTCGGAAAGGATATAGTTGTTATAGACACCGAGAAAATTAAGCGCAAGCGCAAACTCGCCGAACAGGAACACAAAACAGGGTGAAATCAAAAAACACAGCAATCCGGCCGTCACCAGAAAACTGACACCGAGAAAAATCTTCTGCGCGCGGACAACCTGGACCAGCCCGCGGGAATCGCCGGAAACATCCTGAAAAAGCAAATCCGCCCGGTCCGCTAACATTTCCTGCCCCTCCGCCGAACGCCAATAATCCAAATCGGAACCGGGCACCAGCGTCATCACATCTTCAATAAAACGCGGATAAGCGGGAGTACGGATCGACTGCGCATCATAAGGCAAAAGATATGAAGCGGAATCGGTGCGGACACCGTAATAATCTTTCTCCGGCCAAAAATAATAACCGGTATTCAAAACCCAAATAAGCCCCAGCAGTCCATACAGAACCCGGGGACGGACCGTGAACCGGTAAAGGCAGATCACACAGATCATGAGGATTAAAAGAAAGACAGCGTTTCGCTGCAGCAGCGGCCATTCCCAGTGCAACGAGCTGCCGGAAATGGCGGGAGGACCGGATAAACGCTGCGCCGGGAGCAACAGCAGGAACGAAACCAGAACACTGAACGCAAGCAGCGTATTTTTGAAGTAAACCCGGAACCGGCCGATCAACTCCTGATCCGAACGCAGTTTGCCGATGAGCCGGATCATCCCCAGCAAAAGTCCCAACCCCAAAGAGACAGCCAAAACCGGGAGTAAATGCCGCATGCGAATGATCACAGGTGTCAGGACAGAATAAGTTTTCTGTCCGGCAGTGGGATCAGTATGGTCCGTTGACGAGAAATAGAGGTTGTTGTTCTCCAAAAGGCGGAAAAGTCCGCCGCCCTGCTCTTTGATATCCCTGGACAGGTCCTGATTCACAGCAAGCACCGGTGCGGAGAGGATCCGTTCGCCTTCAACCAGATAAACCGGCAGGTTCAGTGCCGCGGTGTTTTCATTCGGAACCATCGCGTAATATGCGAAACCGGAATCATGCCGGATGCCGGTCAATTCATCCTGCTGCCAAAACAGAATGAAACCGCCGGTTCTATTCAGGATGCCAAGCAAAGCGAAGAACAGGCTGACCGTAAATAAAACAAACAGAACCTTCAGCCAGAAGAAAGCGGAACGGTTTGATTTCATGCGATTATTGTACCAGAATGGGATACCGTAATTACCCGGTCTTTCGGAATACGAAAAGGATATTCTTATTTCGAATTGCAGGCAATTACCGCTTTCACTCGCTTAAAGCTGCGCTCGCCGCCAATTCCTGGAGCTGTTCGGTGATCGCCTGCCGCCGCTCCGCTTGGACAACCAGCGTGAGCGATTCGATCAGTTCCTCAATATTATCTTTCGCCTCTTCCAGCAGGTTATACCGGATCGTATTCTCCGCCTCAATCGACTCCAAAATAATTTCCTGGAACAGGAGCGAAGTCAGATGATCACGGGCAAACGCAATCATCAAAACCGGGTCGCCTTCGATGATCGGTTCGGGCCATTCAATCATTCCCGCATCGTCCGGATTTTCAATTTCCTGCGGAATCAGGTGCTCCGTTTTCGGTTTAAAGCCGCCTTTCCGCGGTTTTCGGAAAGCGAGCACCTCCACTGTGCGGATCGTTTCATCCGCATACCCTTGCAGCCAACCGTCAACCAGCTCATGCGCTCCGCGATAATCCGGCAGAGAACCTGAACTGATGGATCCGGCGTCTTCATGCGGGACGTCATTCTGCCTTAATGCGGTATGCAGCCGAGTCCCGAAAGAAAGAACTGACGAAGTGCCGGTTTGTTTTTCCAGCCAAGCCGCGGCCAAAGCAGCCAACGTTTTGTTATACGTTCCGCACATACCGCGGTCGCTTCCCAAAACAACCAAGATAGCCTTGCCTTTCCGGTCGGCACCGGCGTTTTCGGTTCCCGGCAGTTTTCTGCGCGCCGCATGCTGCAAATAAGCCAGAATTTTAAAGTAATTCTGCCGGTAGGCGTTCAGATACGTCTTACGATTCATCGCCATCTGCATCGTACTCAGTGAGAGCACACGCAGAGAAGTCAGCATCGGTTCAATATTCTGCAGATTGTCTAACCGGCCTCCGGCCTCGCCATCAACATCGGACATTGGGCTTTAACACTTCTCGATCTGATCTAATTTCCAAATAAACGTCACCGAGCTCCCCAGCGCATATCCTTTTCCGCCGGATTCGGTTTCGGGTGAAGCGACGCTTGTGCTCTGCACATGCGGACGTGACTTGCAGTGTTCCTTGATAATCTCAAGCACCGCCGGAACATTTTCCTCCTTCACGGCAATAAAAAGCGTTAACTGGCTCTGGCGGAGCATCCCGCCCTTTGTCTCGCTGAAAGTGGCGGAATAACCTGCATTAACCAGCGCGTCCAACACAGCATTCCCCGAATACTTGGGAATTACTGTCATGATCATCCTCATTCATTACCTCTCTTCATAGTCAAGCCAATAAGTACGAAACTGCTTAAGCGTTTCTTCCATCAGTTCGATTATATCTTCGTCTAATTTCCGATGGTATCTAATATTATCAATTAATTGCGGTTCATACAAATCCACAAATCTTAATAATTCCTTTGAAAAGACGGATATTTCCGAAACAGATATGTCATCCATATAATCATGCGTCAGCGCATAAAAGAGAATGACCTGGTTTGGCATTGGCAATGGGGCATGAGGTTCCTGTTCGAGCAATTTTTGCAGCCGCATCCCGCGTTCTATCTGACGCTGCGTCGCTTCATTCACTTCGGTCCCGAAGCGGGCAAAGCGCGCCACTTCTTCATATTGAGAGAGCTCCAGTTTTAATCGTCCCACGACAGATTTCATCGCGGGCTCCTGGGCTGAACCGCCGACACGGGACACAGATTTTCCAATATCGATCGCAGGTTTGCTGCCCTTGTTGAACAAATCGGCGTCCAGCACGATCTGACCATCGGTAATCGAAATCAGGTTGGTCGGAATATATGCGGAAATATTTCCTTTTTGAGTCGTCACGATCGGCAAAGCGGTGATGGAACCGCCGCCATGATCGTCATTCAGCTTACATGCCCGCTCCAGCAGCCGCGAATGCAGGTAGAAAATATCGCCCGGATAAGCTTCCCGGCTCGGAGGTCTTCGCAGCAATAAGCTCAATTCCCGATAGGAATCAGCGTGTTTTGACAGATTATCATAGACAATGAGCACATCCATGCCCTGATCCATCAGGAACTCCGCGAGGGTAACGCCAAAGTAAGGAGCCAGGTAGCGCAATGCCGGCGGATCATCCGGTCCGGCCACTACCAGCGCAGTCTGCGATAAAACCCCTCCGCTCTCCAGAATTTCAAGCGCATTGATAACGGAAGTCTTCTTCTGAGAAATGGAAACATAAACGCACTTCACATCCGTGCCGCGCTGCGCCAGAATCGTATCCAGCGCCAGCGTTGTTTTGCCGGTCTGGCGATCCCCCATAATCAATTCCCGCTGCCCGCGGCCGAGCGGAATAAGCGCATCAATAATTTTGGTCCCGGTATAAAGCGGTTCATTGACCGGAGCGCGTTCAATTACGCCGGGAGCGATCCGCTCAATATGACGAAACTCTGATGGCGGGATCGGCCCTTTCTCATCAATCGGTTTTCCCAAAGGATTCAGCGTCCTGCCCAGGAACTGCAGTCCGACCGGAATGTTCAGGCGATTCCCGGTCGCAAAGGCCTGATCTCCTCCGCGGATTCCCTGGTCCGATCCCAAAAGAATGACATCCACATGTTTCCGGTCAAGGTTCAGCACCATGCCCTGCACACCGTTCGGAAAGGTGACCAGTTCTTCCAGCTGCACATCCGGCAAACCGGAAAGCGTCGCCACGCCGTTACCGACGTGAACAACCGTCCCGATACTGACAAAACGAACCTTTTGATCGAGGGTCTTGGTTTTATCCACCATGCCCTGCAGCAGTTCATCGATGTTGGGAAGCGAAGGGCCCATATCGCTTTTTTGGGTGATCTCATGCACAATTTCATCGATAAAAGCCTCTTTTGATTTCCTGCTGAGGCTAATGTCCGCAAGATTCTGTTTGAAAGATTTTAAAATTTCCCGTTGATTTTGTGTTAGTTCAACCATTATTACTCAAGCTTATCTGTTGGAGCGACGTCGCGACCGCATTCCGGGAACTCTCCAACTGCGACAGGAGAGAATTATCGATAATCAAATCACCGATCGTAACCCGGATTCCGGCGATCAGCCGCTCGTCAATAACAAAATCAATATCCACGTCATCATCCGCCAGCGCGCTGAAAGTGCTGACCAGCCGCTGTTCCTCTTCGATCGTTAATGGGAATGCGACTGACACCTTGGCCGAAGGGGTTTTTCCGGATAACGACTCGCGGATCGAATTTACCAGCCGCATGTCTGTTTTACCCAGATCCCAGATTTTTTGGTCCAGTCCGGAAATCAGCGACGAATGGACCGAAGGCGGCAGCACTTTCCGGATCGTCTGTCCCGAGATATCAAAAATTGTATTAATAACGGTATCCCGGTGGGTCCGCATCTCCATCAATTGTTTTTTCTGAACTTCAACGAGTACATCCTGCAGAATAATGCGGGCTTCTTCCCGGGTCGCATCCAAAAACTCAGCCTGTGAAATTTTGTTCTTCTCATATACTTCATCGATAATCTGCTGAATTTCCTCATCCAACAGGTTCAGACGTTCTTCGACCTCGCGAAGCTGTTCGGCAGCCTGCTCTCTGTCCTCAACCGTTTCTCTCATCAGCTGTTCTCTGCGTTCCGCCTGCTGTTCCGATCGTTTTACAATCGGTTTAAAAACAAGGAAGTAGAGCGCAACCGTGATGATCAGAAAGTTTACAATTTCCCATAGGATGGTTACCCAATCAATATCCAGCATCGATTATCCCCCGAAAAATGTCGTAATAAGGGGATTGGCAAATAACAGGATCAACACTACCAATAACACATAAATGTTTGTCGTTTCACACAAAGCCATCGCGATGATCATACCCATGCGGATATCCCCGGCGGCATCAGGCTGCCGCGCCATCCCTTCCAGTGCCTTTTTTGCAGCAAGTCCTTCCATAATCGTAGGAGCAATTGTGCCGACCGAAATCGTCACTCCGACAACAATAATTGTGATCACGGTCACCAGCGTGTTGGGGTCAAGATTTTCCATAATTTTTTTCCTTCTATATTTGTTTTTTTTGAGTTGACATTAATTGTTTCTTTCTCTCATCCTCACTGCTGATCTCAACAGCGGAAGCGATATATAACGTTGCCAGCGTGGTCATAATATAAGCCTGAATCACCCCGGTCACCATTCCGAGCAGAATAAACGGGATGGGAATAATCATCGGGAGGAGGGAAAATACAATCGCGACAATCAAATCGCCGCTCATAATATTGCCGAACAGCCGCAATGTCAGCGACAGTGTCCGGCTGAAATGTCCCAGCAACTCGATGGGGAACAAAAAGATCGGATCCGAAAACGTTTTAAGATATTTCCAGAATCCTTTTTTCTGGATGCCGTAGAAATGAACGGCGAAAAACACGATTACCGCCAGCGCTGTCGGCGAGCTCAGCCCGGGGACAACGGAAAGCAAATTCGAAAAACAGATAAAAATGAACAGACTTCCCAGCAGCGGCAGATAAGGCGTGAGATTCTCCACATCCAAAACATCCCCGACAATGCCTTCAATAAATTCAAGCAGCATTTCCAAAAGGCTCGGTTTTACCTGTTTCACAATCAGAACCAGACCGATAATAATCGCCATCAGAATCCAGGTCATCACAACGGTATTCCGAATGGGTATGCCCAGCAGCGTAAATACAACCGGATGAGAGATCACGTCCATAGCTTATTTTTCAACTTCCTTGTCCTTATCTTTTTTGGTATCCGCCCTCTTTCCGGATAATTTTGAGACCTGAAAAAGATTAATAACGGTAAATCCCGCAACGGCCAGAATCGCATATAATGGCCCCATCTGAAGCGCAAAATAAAGCAGGGCCGCCATCAAACCCAACCGGACCAGCCCGCCAAGCACAAGATGCAATATGATTTTCGTCCCGCTTTCCGGCTGCATTTTATCGGTGAAAGATCGAATGGAACGCATAAAAAGACGCGCATACAGCATTCCGCCGCCAAACCACAGAATACCGAATGCAATTTTTGCAGTGCCGCTATTCATTTTCCTTTTTATCCTCCATTTTTTTCTTTCGAATCTCGTAAGATTCGTAAACCATAAATTTGATCAAAAAATAACAACCGGTCAAAAGCCCAAAAACGAAAGCAATCAGTGTAAATACAGGCTTTGTATTAAAATGCACATCAATAAAGTGACCGGCGACCGGACTTAACGTTATCGGAAGGGCCAGTTCCCATCCCAAGGTCGAGGCCTTCAAATCTCTGCCGGTGAGCCGGCGGGGATTCTTTTTTTTCCCATGTTTGGTGTCGAAGGCACCCATGATCCAATCATCCTGCTGTGTTCGCAACAGTTTGCAAAACACAGAATGTTTTTTGAATATTGACAGCGGTTCCTTTCCGGACGCAAAACCCGGAGTTCCGCAGCCGGTTACGCTGTCGTCAATATCCTGACAACATTCTGACTGACAATCAAAAAACCGGCTTCAATATTCAAAGTATATCGTTTTCCTTCGTTAACATAACTCAGGACGCCTTTTGCGGCTGAAGCGATCAACGGTGTGTGACCGGGACGAATTCCTAACAGCGATCCGTCATCCAGCCGGACGTTCAATGAAGAAATCTGATCAATTTGTTCGCGAAGACCGCCAGGGCTGTGAATCTGCAGCGAAAGCAAAGCCTCAGAATTCATCGTTCTCGTCACCCTCTTCCTGAAGCGTTTCCGCCTTTCGGAGCACATCATCGATTGTTCCGACCATGTAAAACGCCTGTTCCGGAAGCTCATCATGCTGCCCATCCAAAATCTCACGGAAGCCGCGGATTGTCTCCTCAATGGAGACCAATGCGCCCGGGTTTCCTGTGTAGATTTCGGCGGAGAAAAACGGCTGGGTCATAAATCGCTGCAGGCGTCTTGCGCGGACAACCGTTTTCTGATCCTCGCGGCTAAGCTCTTCCATCCCGAGAATCGCAATCAGGTCCTGCAGCTCAACATAACGGGCAATCGTCGCCTTTACCCGCATCGCCACCTGATAATGGTCCTCCCCGACAATCAACGGGGTTAACAGATTCGAGCTGGATTGAAGCGGGTCAATCGCGGGATAAATCCCCAGAACGGTTGTCGCATCCAAATGAGAGAAAGTAGCCGCAACGGCAGGGTCGGTGATATCATCCGCCGGAACATAAACAGCCTGCACGGACGTTATGCTGCCGCTGCTGGTGGTGGTGATCCGCTCCTGCAGGGTTCCCATTTCGGAATCAAGTGTCGGCTGATACCCCATTTCGCTCGGGAGATGACCCAGCAGCGCTGAGACTTCCGAACCAGCTTGAATAAAACGGAAAATATTGTCAATAAACAGCAGAACCGGCCGTTTTTCCTGGTCCCGGAAATATTCCGCCATGGTCAGCGCGGTCAGCGGCAGGCGGAGCCGGGCCCCGGGCGGTTCATTCATCTGTCCGAAAACAAGTACTGTGGAATCAATCAGGTCTTTTTGTGCGTTCAGTTCCAGCCACAGATCGTTCCCCTCCCGGCTTCTTTCTCCGACGCCGGCAAAGAGGACAATCCCCTGATGCTGGCGGATCGTATTCCGCATCAATTCCAGCATCAGAACTGTTTTTCCGACACCGGCGCCGCCAAATAAACCGATTTTGCCGCCTTTCGGGTAAGGCGTCAGCAAATCGATTGCCTTAATGCCGGTGATCAATGGTTCATTGGAAGATTGTTGTTCGGCAACACTCGGAGGTTTACTATGAATCGGCCGGAGCAGATCAGTTTCCGGAGCAGGTTTTTCATCAATCGGCTGCCCGATAACGTTAAAAATACGTCCCAACGTGGCCGGCCCGACTGGAACCCGGATGGAAATTCCCAAGTCTTTCACCGGCAGGCCCCGCCGCAGGCCAGCCGTACTGCCCATCGCGATTGTCCGCACTGTGGTCGTTCCGACATGTTCCTGAATTTCGAGAAGCAGATCGTCTCCCTGCCTGCGCTGGACGAGCAGCGCGTTGTAAATGCTCGGCAGCTTTCCGGAGATAAACTCCACATCGACCACAACACCGACAACACGGACAATAACGCCTAAGTTTTGTTCTTCCTGAGTGTTTGAATTCAAAAGCAATTCCTATCTGTCTATAGTTTTGTCCATTCTATAATTATGAAAACGTCTTGAAGAACCAACGCAAAGCCGGCAATTCAGAATTTGAAAACAGCCTGGAAAAATGTGTCCTGCCCTGCAAGAAATCCGGACGGATCACAATGGTGCCATTGACGAATTGAAATGATTTCAAAAGATGATCGGTAATTCGAATTTTGAAAAAGGTTCTTTGTGATTATTCTGTTTCAATGTTTTGTCAGAAACAGAATAGCCGCAAAATATACGCTTTGTCCAAAATGGTCCACCATATTTCGAACTGCTGAAAGATTATCAAAAAACAGACATTCAATAGCAATATAGTATATAATTATTGTCTATTTTTCAAAATTATAAAACAGACTTAATTGTTTGTCTAACAATTTAATTCCGTGCCAGGAAAGAGGCACATCCGCTCATTCCCCGATATTCCGGAATTTCAACGCCGCCGGATAGTCATCCGGGTCAAGCGGAAGTGTAAATGAAAAAATTGCCCCCTTTCGGTCGGAACGGTTCTCCGCCCATATCCTGCCGCCATGCCCCTCAATAATCGCGTTGCTGAGATATAGCCCCAACCCGACGCCATTTGCCTTGTTCGCGCTCCGCTTCGAGCGGAAGAAGCGCTCGAAAATATGCGAAAAATCCTCCGGCGCAATTCCCGGGCCTTCATCCTGCACGGAAATCTTCACAAAATCGCCTGACCGGACGCCCGCAATTGATATCTCGCCTCCCGGCGCATACTTGATTGCATTCGAAATCAGATTCAGCAGAACCTGTTCGATCCGGTCGGCATCCCCGTAAATAACCGGAAAGTCCTTTTCAAACGAATACACAATTTTGTGCCGGTCCGACTGTGTCTGCATCCGCTTTGTGACATGACCGACAATTTCTTCCAGATTGACATCCGTCCGGTTCAGCTTCAGCGCACCGGAATAAAGCCTGGATGCATCCAGCAGGTCATTGATCATGCTCGACAGGCGGTCCGCTTCCTCCTCAATCACGGCCAGCGACTCCTGCAAGACAAAACTGTCCCATTCAGCGTCTTCCAGCCGCATGGTCGAAGCGTACCCTTTAATTAGCGCGACCGGTGTTTTCAGCTCATGGCTGATGGTCGAAATAAAGGTATTTTTTAAATCGTCCGCTTCACGGAATTTAGAGATATCACGCACCATCGCAATGATATTCACCATCATATTCTCGGAATTCATCACCGGCGTGTAAATAATGCTCACAGGGAGCGGCTTTTCAGCCAGCTGCCCGTAAGTCAGATTCCCTTCAACATACAGCCTGGAGTCACGGTTCAGCGGCCATCCGCCGGCCTCGCCGTCCTGCAGTTCCATCCCGGCCGTAATTTTAGTCAGCTGGATCACATCATCATGATGCATACCCAGGATCGTGTTTTCCTTCAGCCGCAGCATTTTCAGTAAAGCCGGATTGACCTGCTCAATCTTATGCCCGTTGTCCAACACGATGATTCCGTCAGCCGCCGCGTTAATCAGTGCGTTCAAGCGGTTCTTTTCCCGGACATTTTCGCCGTACAGGTTGGCATTGCGCACAGCAATCACGGCCTGGTCGGCGAATATTTTCAGCATCATCCGGTCATTTAAAGAAAAACTTACCGGATAATTCCGGAAAATTACGATAATTCCCAGCACATTCCCGTGTTCAACCATCGGCAGCCCGACCCCATCCGCAAAACCCAGCTCCTTGATTTCGCGGACCCGGTCAATCAGCAGGTTGATATCCAGCAGCGCGGATTCGGTCGTCTCGGCCGTGTCATCTTCAAATTTTGAAAGATAGGTCTCAATATACTTCAGGCCGGCTTCGCCGATCCCGCGCGTGATCCGCACATGCCATTTTTCTGTTTCGGAATAAAGCGCGATAAATCCGCCGAAACCGCCGATCATATCGGTGGAAATCCGCAGAATCTGCCATAATAAAGTATCCAGATCCAGTTCCTGCGTTAGAATACGCGCCAATTCAAGCAGAAAATCCCGCTGACGAATTCGGATATCCTGAAGCATTTTTTCTTCCTTTCGAACAGCCGATAGGGTTTATTCGCGGTCTCTCATGATCTCTGTATCCGTTTCATCCGCCGAATGACAAAACACAAACCGGATGATAACAGCGATCTTGCCCTGTTTTTGACGACGTCAAAAATCGAGAAAAGCAGGCAGGCAGCTGATTCCGAACAGACAAACCAAGGCCGGATCACTGATCGTTCACCAACAACTTGACTTCCGGCAGAGATTTTCTATGTTTTGTCCAACTGTCAGATTTTTACACCCGAACAAAATTCCGAATCGCTGTCCGGTCATCTTCACAAAAGAAACCTTTCAAAAATTGATTATAATTTATTTTTTAACGGGCTCCGTTTATTCCAAGGATGCGAAATCCGGACGCCCGATTTGAATAAATAACGATGAACTGATGGTTTTCTCTTTTTTGAAAAGCAGGAAAGTAAGTAAACCACAGATGTTTTTTTCGGAGTCTTTCATTGTTCAAACATCGAATTTCCGAGAAAAAAGCAGAGATTCGAAATTTGAACAAGGGATTTTTTTCACCGGTCTATTCGAAACATGTTTCCATAATTCGAGTTGCCGAAGGAAGAGAATGCCGCTTGATTTCTGAAATGTTTATGTTAGCATATTGATAATGGAGAGAATATGACCAATCTGCTTGTTATTATGGATATGAATAATGGGTTTGCGAAAAAAGGCGCGCTTTACAGCCCGCGGACGGAGGCGCTGATCCAGCCCATCGCTGAATTTTGCAGAGAAAAATCCGAATCCAAAGACTGGACCCTTCTGGCGCTGAGCGATGCTCATGATCCTGCGGATATCGAACTGCAGGTTTTTCCGCCTCACTGCATGGCAGGCACAACGGAATCGGAAGTTGTGGCTGAAATAAAACCTTATTGCAATATGATCCTGCCCAAATGTACCACCGGCGGCTTCTTTGAAATCCAGGCGGCGGCCAAAACCGATTCGCGTTACGAATTAAGCGCTTACGACGAAATTCATGTCGTCGGCTGCTGCACAGACCTTTGTATTTTTAACTTCTCGTTAATCACCCAAAAGAATCTGGAGTTTCTTTTTCATAACCAGGCAATCAGTAAAATGCCCAGAATCATCGTTCACCGTTCGCTGATTGATACATATGACACGGACGGACACTCGGCGGAGACATTGAATGATTTCTTCCCGGTCCATATGGCGCTTAACGGAATCGAGATCGCATCCTGATGAACACGGCAAAAAAAGATTTATTTGACCAGCGTAACCTGACGATGCTATGTGATTTTTATGAAATCACGATGGCGAACGGATATTTTTCGCACGGAATGAAAGACAGAATCGCAGTATTTGACGTCTTCTTCCGTGATATTCCGGATGACGGCGGATTCGCCATTTTCTGCGGTCTGGAACAGGTCATCCAATATCTTGAAAATCTCAGTTTCAGTGAAGAAGATTTGACCTATCTGGAAAACCGGGGACTTTTTGACCCGCAGTTCCTCGACTACCTGCGCAGGTTTAAATTCGAATGCGACGTTTGGGCCATGCAGGAAGGGACGGTCATCTTCCCGGGCGAACCGATCATACGGGTGCGCGGCCCGATCATCCAAGCCCAGTTCATTGAGACCATGCTCCTGCTGAGCGTCAATCATCAATCGCTGATCGCCACCAAAACCAACCGCATCGTGCGCGCGGCCAAAGGGCGCGCGGTGCTTGAATTCGGCTCCCGCCGGGCACAGGGGTACGATGCGGCCAATTACGGTGCCCGAGCAGCCTACATTGCCGGCGCGACCGCCAGCGCAAATACCTGGACGGATGTCCATTTCGGAGTCCCGGCCGGCGGAACGATGGCGCATTCCTGGGTACAGTCATTCGATACCGAACTGGAATCTTTTATCGCGTACGCACAGGCCTACCCTGACGAATGCACGCTTTTGGTAGACACTTATAACACGCTGCGATCCGGTATCCCAAACGCGGTCAAAGTCGCGCATGAAGTGCTGGAACCCATGGGAAAGCGGCTGCAAGCAATCCGCCTGGACAGCGGTGATATTGCCTATCTTTCCAAAAAAGCCCGCACAATGCTGGATAAGGCCGGATTAACCGACTGCAAAATTGTGGTCAGCAATTCGCTGGACGAATACATCATCCGCTCCATTCTGATCCAGGGAGCGCAGGTGGATACGTTCGGCGTCGGCGAAAATCTTATCACAGCCCGCAGCGATGCCGTATTCGGCGGCGTTTACAAACTGGTCGCGACCTACGACGAGGACGGGGAATTGGTCCCGAAAATAAAGATTTCAGACAACATCGACAAGATCACCACGCCCTCCTTTAAAGAGGTCTGGCGCTTGTTTGAAAAAGATGATCACCATCCGCTGGCGGATGTCATCACGCTGGAACATGAAATCATTCCGGATGGCGGGCCTTATGAGATCTTTGATCCGTTGGACCCGACCAAACGCAAGGTCATGACAAATTTCTATGCGAAGAAATTGCTGGTTCCTGTCTATGAAAAAGGGAAACTGGTTTATCAAAGACCGGCGCTTCCGCAGATCCGTGAAAACTGTCTGCGAAATGTGTCCGAGCTTTGGGAGGAAATCTGCCGCCTGGATAATCCGCACCAATACTATGTTGACCTGTCCCAGGAACTTTGGGACCTGAAGACAAAACTGATCAAGGAATACCGGAATAAATGATCTGTATAACAGCAAAGAACCGCTCAGCCG
>CALAEB010000100.1 GCA_937890875.1 uncultured Anaerolineaceae bacterium
CTGAAATCAGCGAAAACGCTCAGGATTTCATTGATTTCATTCTGAGCGCCGAAGGACAGGCTGTCGTTGAAGATGCTGGCTATATTGCCACCGTTGCCGACGCCGCTGCCTATACCGGTTCAAAACCTGCCGGTAAAGTTGTCGTTGGTGGTTCCTCCTCCGTTACTCCGCTGATGGAAAAACTGAAGGAAGCCTATGTTGCCATCAATCCTGACGCTGAAATCGAAATCCAGCAGAGCGATTCTTCCACCGGCATGACTTCCACAGTCGAAGGCATCCTGGAAATCGGTATGGCCTCCCGCGAACTGAAAGACAGCGAATTGGAAGCCGGCCTGACCCCGATCGTCATCGCGAACGATGGTATTGCTGTCATCGGCAACCTGGAAAACACAATCGAAGGCCTTGCCAGCGAACAGGTCAAGGGTATCTACACCGGCGAGATCACCAGCTGGGCAGGATTGGAATAATTTTCAGCAGTTTTTGAAATCAAATAAACAGGCTGTTGAAAAACAGCCTGTTTGTATCTTTGAAAAGGTAAGCTTATGGGACAAAGTAAAGAGCGGATAATCAAGGGGGTCTTCCTCCTTTCCGCTACAACCTCCATCATTGCAGTGTTTTTGATTTGCGTCTTTCTTTTTGCCAATGGGGTCCCGGCAATCGCTGAAATTGGTCCGCTGAATTTTTTACTGGGAAAAACCTGGAAACCTTCCAACGATATTTACGGTATTTTGCCGATGATTCTCGGCAGTGTTTATGTCACCGCCGGAGCCATTATTATCGGCGTCCCGATCGGAATTCTCACCGCAATTTTTCTGGCGAAATTTTGTCCGGGTCGGTTTTATAAACTGATCAAACCGGCGGTTGAACTGCTGGCGGGCATTCCTTCGGTGGTTTACGGCTTTTTCGGCCTGGTCGCGATTGTTCCCTTTGTACGGGAACATTTTGGCGGAAACGGGACCAGTATGCTGACCGCTTCTGTTTTGCTGGGCATCATGATTCTGCCGACGATCATCAATGTTTCGGAGTCAGCCATTCGCGCAGTGCCGGAAAGTTATTATGAAGGCGGACGGGCACTTGGCGCAAGTCATGAACGAAGTGTTTTCTTTGTGATTTTCCCGGCCGCAAAATCGGGCGTTCTTGCAGGCGTTATCCTTGGGATCGGGCGGGCGATCGGCGAAACCATGGCAGTGATCATGGTTGCCGGAAACCAGGCCAGGATGCCGAGAGGCTTGCTGAGAGGATTGCGCACATTAACCGGGAATATTGTCATCGAGATGGGGTATGCGGCGGACCTGCACCGCGAAGCGCTGATTG
>CALAEB010000101.1 GCA_937890875.1 uncultured Anaerolineaceae bacterium
TTCCATCATCTGTCCGATCATCCCGTCCGCGAGGATGATGACCGGGTTCCGCCAGTGATCTGCTAGCGAAAACGCTTCAAACAGCATGTCGATCGATTCCTGGATACTGGCCGGGGCGAAGACCGGGATATGGTAGTCACCGTTTCCGCCGCCTCGGGTTACTTGAATATAATCCGCTTGTCCCGGCTGAATTCCGCCGATGCCCGGTCCGCCGCGGGATACATTGAGCACAACGACCGGAAGCTCCGCGGAACACAGAAAACTCAGCCCTTCCTGCATAAGAGCGATGCCGGGGGAAGCGGAAGAAACAAACACATTCCCGCCGGAAGCTGCGATTCCGTAAGCCATATTGATCGATGCTAATTCACTTTCGGCCTGCACGAAAGTGCCGCCCCGCTTGCCCAATTCACGGGACATGAATTCAGTCAGTTCATTTTGCGGGGTAATCGGATACCCGACATAAAACCGGCAGCCGCCTCGAATGGCTGCCTCGCCAAAGGCTTCGTTTCCCTTCATCAAAACGCGTTCACGAATCATGCTTTCCTCCTCATTCCGCATAAATACTGATCACACAGTCAGGACACATGGTTGCGCAACTCGCGCAGCCGATACAGCTATCCATATCAATGATGGAAGCGGGATGATATCCTTTCGCGTTGACTTCCGATGTGCTCAGTTTGAGGATTTTTTTTGGGCAGACGGAAACACAGATTTCGCAGCCTTTGCATCTGTCCACATTGAATTGCACATTGTATTTCGCCACTTTTTGAATCTCCTTTCAATTCAGGGCTTTTTATCAAGCCACGTCTCCCGCATATACAGGGCGACCGGCAAAATTCTGTAATCAACGCCCGTTTTTTCGCCTTTTTGCTGCAAATCCGCTGTGAGCGCCGCCGGGCAGCAGCTGAAAACGATCGGTATATCCAATTTCTCTGAAATAATGCCGCAAAACCGGTATCCTTTCTCAACATCCTCAATGGTTGTTTCCCGCAGCAGGTGGGTGTTATTAATCAGCCCGGTGATTTTGAGTCCGGATTTCATCTCAATGTCTTCGATATGACGGATGGCGTCTTCCACGGTGGCGGTTTCCGGCCGGTTTTTGTTGACGACGCATAACAGGTCATGTTCCCCGGCGACAAAATATTTGTAAAATTGGACCACGATCATTGCGCCGCTTGCGTCGCCGCCGATATCCACGGTCACATAAGTATCTTTATTCTCAAGCGGCGTACGCGCATCGGCGGTCAGCGCCGGCAGTTCCGCCGTGATTTCGGCTTTATAGAAATTGCCGTACACCTTAATCCCGGCGGATTCCAGCAGTTCGCGTTTTTCCCGGCTCCGGAAATAAGGATTGGCGATATCCAGATCGATCAGCGCAGTGTTTTTGTGGCGTTTTGCCCGCTCAAGCGCATAGTTGATACAGAATTCGGTTTTCCCGCTGCCGAAATGACCAACCACAGCGACGATCCGCTTCTCTTCAATCGGCTTCATTTATTGGACCTTCTCCATATCTTTTTCTTCTCCGCGTCCCGGATCAATTCATCCCGAAAATCCGGATGGGCGATACTGATCAGCGCCTCGGCGCGCTCCCAGACGCATTTGCCGACCAGGTTGATGATTCCCCATTCAGTGATGACACAGAAGTTGCAGCCGCGCGGATCGGTGATGATTCCGCCTTCTTTCAGCGCGGGCACCACTCTGGATTTCGTCCTGTTTTCTTTTTTATCAAAATAGGTTGAAGTCATACAGATGAAGCTTTTCCCGCCTTTGGAAAAGAATCCGCCGGTCAGAAAATCAAGCTGCCCGCCTGTCCCGCTGATCTGCCGGTATCCGGCGGATTCAGCGCAGATCTGGCCGAAAAGATCCACTTCGACACAATTGTTGATCGTGATCAGCTTTTCATTCTGAGCCATAATATGCGGCGCGTTAACATAATCGACCGGATAGGATAACAGCGTGGTATTGTCCGCTGCCCATTCATAAAACTCCCGGGTTCCCAGCGCAAATGTCCAAACGCTTTTTCCCCGGTTGATCTTTTTATTTTGATTGGTTATTTTGCCGCTTTTGATCAGTTCATAAAAGGAATCGCTGAATAATTCGGTGTGAACGCCCAGATCTTTTAAATCGGACTGTGCGATATACATTCCGACGGCCGCCGGAAGACCGCCGATTCCCAGCTCGATGGTGGAGCCATCTTCAATTTCTTCAACAATCTTTTGCGCGATCTGCTTGTCAATGTCCGATGGCTCCGGCGTTTTGAATTCCGTCAAAGGAGCATGTTCTCCTTCCACGACGCAGTCGACTTCGGAAATGTGGATTTGTTCATCATATCCGCCCGGTACTCTTGGCAGATTTTCATTGATTTCAAGCACAATTGTCCTGGATTTTTCCAGCATGGCTTTGGTCGCGCCGTTGGTCAGCGAAAAATTGAAATACCCGGTTTTGTCCATCGGAGGCACGGAAAGGAACGATACATCGACGGATAGATGGTTCCGGTAAATCAGCGGCAGCCAGCCATAATCCATCGGCACGAAATCACACAGCCCTTTTTCGTGCAGCTTCCGCTCATATCCGCCGAAGTAATAACTTTCATAGCGGAAAGTCTTTCTTTCCGGATCGGCTTCTACAACGGCGATCGGCCGGAGGGCCAGCAAGCCCCGCACCCGGATATCGAACAGTTCATCTTTCCGTGCTGCAAGCGCCTTATCCAGGAGGTCCGGCATTTCCAATGCGGTCCCGTATTCAACCCAGTCTCCGTTTTTTACCAGTCTGGCCGCTTCCTCCGGCGTTTTCAGTTTTTGCCTGTATTCGAACGAATAATCCGTCATGATCGATTTCCTTTTTTCTATAATTTAGAACCGGTTTCTGAAGAATCAAAAAAGCCGGTAAAGGCCAAACAAAACGATCGGGCTGATAAAGCAGCATTTTGAAATATAAAAAAGGGAATTGCAAATTTCCCTTTTTTGTCCGAAAGGAATATCCATACTTCAGATTACCGGCTTACCGGCCGGTAAGTCGGATTCCGAAAACAAACCACCCAGGCGGCTACAGCTAACCGAACGATGGAAGCCGGTTTCGAATAACTGTTTGAATGCTGACCGATTCAGATCACAAAAACCGGAAAATAGGTACCATCTGCTTATTCCCATCGGATCCATTAAAATTTCAGATCGTCGCCTGTTTTTCGATCTGATACAAAAGATGCTCATTGTATGATCAGGTTTATCTTTCAAGGCCGTCCCAGCATCAGAAATGATGCTGTCCCTTCAAATAATCCCGCTGATACTCCTTCCCAATGGAAATTGGATATAAAAAATTTTTATTCTGCTAAGAGCGTCTTCATGACAAAAAAGCTTATATTTTCCGCAAGAAATCCTGATTTTTTGCCCTTTTGTCAGTATTTCCGTTTTCCTTCAAAAATATTATAAAACAATTTGTTAGATAAGCAAGATTATTTTTGTCCCCTTTTTGTTGATATTCTATAACCCTATTGCAGTACAGAAGTCAGATGGGATCCCGGTAATTCAAAATAAGATTGGGGCGTCAAAAGTAATAAATGGCGCATAAGTGTTAAACAAATGGATCATTTTTTTGCGCGAAGCGCAAAAAAATGATCCATTTCCATGTCATTGCAGAATCCGGCTTTTGATACCTCAGCCAAATAAGGTTTGAGTGCGAAAGTCAAATTCACCGAAACGGGTTCCCGCTTCAATTCACGGGAACCCGTTTCAATACGCTTACTGCGAAAATATTTTTGCGATTTCGTCTTGTTCCGGCCGGTGCAACGGCTTTTGGGTTTCCCGGACCAGGACCTGAATTTTTTTCTGTTCGGTGATCCGTCCGATTTTTTTGCAGGTGATCCCGGCGTTTTGAAGTGCGCGGAGGATGGATTCTGTGTCTGCCGGATTCACAGACATCAGGAGCGCACCTGATGCAATTGTGTTAAACGGGTTCAAGCCGAAAAAATCGCAGATTT
>CALAEB010000102.1 GCA_937890875.1 uncultured Anaerolineaceae bacterium
GATGAAAAAATCATCCTCCCGCCGGCCTCCGATCCGCATTATCTCGAAATATTGATTGAAGCCTGTAAAAAAACCGGCGCGGATGTTCTCTTCACCGGGTCGGAACCGGAATTGAAAAAGGTCGGTGCCGCTCAGGACAAAATCCGGGCGGAAGGCATCTTTCTGCCGATGAATCCACAATCTGTGATCGAAATCTGCACCGATAAGTCCAAAACGATGTCCTTCCTGCGGGAAAACGGCTTTTTCTATCCCCAAACCACCACCATCCGCCAACCGGCCGACCTGAACAGCGTCGAAACTTTCCCGGCCGTGCTCAAACCCTCCGTCGGCGGGGGTGGCTCGGCCAACACCTTCATCGCGCAGGATGCGCCGGAACTGGAATTATTCGGCAACTGGATGCTGCGGCTTTACCCCGAATTCATCGTCCAGCAATATATCGGCAACGCCGACTGCGAATATACCGTCGGCGTATTAAGTGATATGGAAGGCGCGCTGATCAACTCGATCGCGGTCAAGAAAAACATCCTTTCCGCGCTGAGCAACCGGCTCAAAATCCGCAGCCGTTATACGGACGAACTGCTGGTCATCAGCAGCGGTATCTCGCAGGGGCAGATCGGCCGGTTCCCGGAAGTCACTTCCCAATGCGAAGCGATCGCCGCCCGGCTCGGCAGCAAAAGCGCCATCAACCTGCAGCTGCGGTTTGTGGACGGAAAATGTTACGTCTTCGAGATCAACCCGCGTTATTCCGGCACCTCCTCTTTCCGCGCTATGGTCGGATATAATGAGCCGGACATCATGATCCGCAAATATCTGCTGGACGAGACAATTGAACCGCACTTTGATTACAAAGAAGGCACTATTCTGCGCGGGCTGGACGAAGTTTTTGTGGAGTTATCATGAGCGAGAACCTTACGAAAACGACCTATATTACACTGGATATCGACTGGGCTTGCGATGAAGTAATCACTGATACGCTGGATCTGCTGGACAGCCTTGACTTGCCGGCAACCATATTCATCACACACGACACGCCTTTACTGAAGCGCATGCGCAAGAATCCGCGCATCGAACTCGGCATTCACCCGAATTTCTGCCCATTGCTACAGGGGCGCTCGGTCCTTCCCGATTATCACGCAGTCATTCACGAACTGATAACACTCGTGCCTGAGGCAATATGCGCACGTTCCCATGCGTTGGTGGACGCCAGTCCGATTCTGGTAGCCTTTGCCGGGCAAGGCTTTCGTCTTGATATGAATATGTTTGTCCCGTTCAGCAGCGGCATCTGCTTGACCACTTTCAAGCACTACAGCGGTTTGACACGCGCTCCGTACTTCTATGAAGATGATGCGTACTGCTTTGAAACGGACAAACGCACGCCGGAAGCACATCTGCTGGAGGCAAGCGGCAGCCTGCAGGTCTTCAATTTTCACCCCATCCATCTTTACCTGAATACCGAGACAATGACGCGCTATGAACGCGCACGTCCATATTTTCAGGACTTTCCGAACTTGGAACAATTCGTAAACCAGGACCCCGAAAATGGTGCGCGCGCGTTCCTGAACCGATTGGTTAACTGCGCACGTACGAATGGATACACCTTCGGTAAGGCGTCAGACCTCTTATGAAACTGTCCGAGATCATAAAACCCGGCTGGGAGCTGCTGCGAGACGGGGAATTCGCCTCGCTCGGACTGGCGGCCGCCAATCCTGACCGGCCGATCCTGACCTTCGCCGGCGCGCCGAAATACCTGAAACAGGCTTTGAAAAACCCTGCGGTATCCTGCGTCCTGATTCCGCCGGAACTGGCCGGATCGGAATCGGTGCGAACGAGCGCGAAAGGCTTCTGTGCCGTACCGGATCTGCGCGTCAGCTTTTTCAAGCTGCACAATGAATTGGCCGAGCCCCCTTACCGGGATGCATACTGCAGGGAAAGCCGGCCGACAGCGATCGGTCCGGATTGCAAAATCAGTCCGCTGGCAGACATCGCGCAGGACGGCGTCATCATCGGCAGCGGTGTGACGATCGAACCGTTCGTCAGCATCAAAAGCGGCACCCGCATCGGAGACCGCAGCATCATCCGCAGCGGCAGCGTTCTCGGCGGCAGCGGGCTGGAATTTATCCGCATGGG
>CALAEB010000103.1 GCA_937890875.1 uncultured Anaerolineaceae bacterium
ATTCGGATATCAAAAGGGTAAAATTTTCCAAAAAGAGATATTTGTTGTTCTATTTTCGCTTTGACAATTTGACTTTTGGCACTTTAACCGATTATGAACGGCAGTTTCCCCGGTATGGGCAGCGGAAACATTCCCCGTTGCAGGCAGCCCGGTTCGTTTCACGGATCCGGACGATCAGCCGGTACGCTTTTTGGATCCGGGCCAGCGCGCTGCCCCAGTCATTCGCCGAAATCCGCACGCCGCTCCGCTGAAAAGCCGGTTTTCGGATGCGGGAAAGATTATTCACCCAGCGATACTGATCATAATAGAACTCATATGCAGCGCCGCCGAACATGCGGCGCATATACTCAACATAAATCGCCATCTGCAGTTCATCCTGCGGGTAAAAATCGCGGCCGGTTTTATGATCGACCAGAA
The DNA here is from genome assembly GCA_937890875.1 of uncultured Anaerolineaceae bacterium. GTDB lineage: Bacteria > Chloroflexota > Anaerolineae > Anaerolineales > Anaerolineaceae > Flexilinea. The sequence goes on from CALAEB010000103.1 coordinate 418, forward strand.
TATAGGTGTTTCCTTTCCTGAGAACCAGGTCAATCACGCCGACGCAAGGCGGAAGATCCGGATCGATCGCCATGACAAAAGGTTTTTCAACCGAAACAACCTCGTAGTCCCGCCAGCAGTGATCCAGATGGACCAGAAAAGCATTTTCCAGCTGCCGCCGGGTTTCGCCCAGGTTGCCGTCAGCGATGGCCTGAAATGCCTGCGTTTGGATGTCTTCCCGCGAACCAGCCTCGGTTTTATAAAACGAAGCCACGATCTGATGGAACAATTTTCCTTTGGTAAAATAATCCGGCAGCGGAACCGGTTCCTGACGAAGAACATATTGCAGGTAATAACGGTATGGACAGGCTTCAACCGTTGTGATCTGGCTGAAGCTTAAATGCGGGATTTGTTCCGCCTGCAGTGTATCCGCAAAAGCGTCAAAATCTCCGTCCAGGCGCTCGATCAGGTCCTCAATGGTTTTTACAAGGTCAGTCACATCCGTTCTCCGCTTTTCACAGCCGCCGCACAGCAGTTCCGTCCCTTTTGTCCGGCCGCCGGCAGCTTTCTAATTCTACCCGATCCGGAGATAACGCCCGGCGAACGTCAGGAATTCAGAAAATGGTTATGCTGAAAGAAAAAAAGGTCGCCGTTCTTTGTGATTCTCTTTTTTTGTCCGAAATGGATGGTTCTATCTCAAAAATATGAATATGGCTCGGAAGTCAAAGCGCTGCCGCTGATGACAATGAGCGGCAGTCCCGATGGTACAAGCGCGAAATCCGTTTGTTGGCAAAATAAAAAAAGCGGACGGTTTGATCAACCAAAA
>CALAEB010000104.1 GCA_937890875.1 uncultured Anaerolineaceae bacterium
TAAATCAGTCCACACGAATGTCCACCCGGAGCCGAAACATGGGCATTCTCTTTAAATAAGGAAAGGTAGTGGTTCGCCTGATTTTCCAAGAAGCAGAAAATCAGAAATATTTCCTCATATCTTGCGCGGAAGGTCCGCTATTTCTTTCCGCAGATCAGGCCCATCTGCCCGACAATCAGCGGCGTTTTGAGAAATTTTGGCACAAAATCGTTGTGCCGTGTGTCGATAAAGTTCAGATCCGCGACTTCTTTGGATAATGTCGTGAGCATCACCATCAGATCCGGGTAGGTTCTTTTCGAATAAAAGACATCCTGGAACGCGAAAGGCGCGCCGGGTTTCAGCACCCGCAGCGACTCGCGGATCAGCGCCAGCTTATCCGGCTGGGTCTGAACTTCGTGAAAGACAAAGTTGCTCACCGCCGCGTCAAAATGACCGTCGGGAAAATCCAGCTGCGCCGCGTCCCCTTTCCGGAAGGCGGTCCTGCCGGCGACGCCCTCCAGCCGTGCATTGGCTTCACATTGGCTTTGGGCGTAATCCCACATCGCTCCCCAATAATCCATCCCAACCACCTGCGCCTGCGGATATTTCCTGGCCGCCTTGATCGTGAGCGCGCCGCTGCCGCAGCCGATGTCCAGCAATTTTCCGTTCCCGTCCCAGTCCAAATATTGCAGCAGATTATCCAGAATCTTGCCCTGTACGCCGCCGCCCTCATAGGAAAGCAAAAAACGGGCATGTGCCATATACCCCCAGGACAAGAGCACAAAAACAGCGGCAGCGGCCAGCAGAATACGCAGGATGATAACCCCGCCGCTGTCCGTCAACAGAAAACTCAGAAGGAATAAAAACGCCAAAAATCCGCCAGCAATGCCTAAAACCGCCAGCAGCTTGCGCGGGACCCAGTTCGCGTAATCCGGTTGATTCTGCTCTTTCATTTGGAACCTTTCTTTAAATCAAACTGGCAAAAATGGAATCAGCAATTTTGAATCGGATTATAGCATGAACCGGGAAAGACCCGGCATAACGGATTAAAAACGGTATTTCACAATCCTTGTCATTTGAAAAGTCCCGATTTTCGAATTCGTTGAAATGACAAAAAGATGAATTTGATCATTTGAACCCGCACTGTTAGTTGACATATCATAAAGGCATGAGAAATCTGAATAAGGAATTCCATAAAGAGGAAAAAATGATCCTTCACCTCGTGAAGTTTATGCGACGAAGGATCATCTTTTTGAAGGAAATTATGATGCGAAAAATAAAAACGCGAATGATATTTTTACCGGTCGCTTTTATGCTGGCATTCTTCCCGTCTACGGCCTGTGCCGCCGGCACACTGTCCACACAGGATGCTTTCACGATCACCCATGAGACGACTGAGGTCGACCAAGGAACGCTCCGCCTGAAATTTGCACTACAGGGCAATGAAATCAATTCGCTTCCCGCCTGTGAATGGGAATATCAGTCCGGGAAAGAAACCGACCCGCTGCCGGAAGCGTGCGGCAAGCTGGACATGAAACTGATTTTTTCGGACACCGGCATCCCGGAGGACGCGCAGCTTATTAAAACCATGCTGATTGCGGGAGATGTAACGGTGAAAATCGATTACTTCGACTTAAGGGGAAATTCCCAGCAGTGGACCCGGCTCATGAACGTCCCAAGCGTCTATGCTTTTTATGGCGAGGAGGGATATGACCGGATTGCTGGTCAACCCCGAAGCGAGGTATATTATGATCTCTACATTGAGACGAAGAACCAAATTTCCTTTCAGTTGACCAACTTCGCGGTTGGAGTGAACCGGTTTCAGTTCGATTGGATTACGGAGACGGATTTTCTTCACCCGGATGTTTCTCCGCTCGGAAGCGGTTCGGATACGGTACTCCTGAACGGCGAACTTGTCAGCAGTGTGCAAAGTGCGCCTTATGCATCCGATATGGCTGCTTTCGGCTATACCGATTTATCTCATCTGCCTACGGATCCCAAAGTATCCGACCGTTTTTTGCTGGTTTATGACGTGAATGATTTCAATGCTTTCACCATGAATGAACGTTCGCTGGACATCTTCCATGTCGCCTGGAGCAATTGGACGGTTCGGATTGAATATCTGGACCAGGACGGGTATCGCCGGATTTGGGAAGCGCCGCTCCGCTTGAGCGCTCCGCTGAATGTGAATTTTTCGATTGGTCAGGAAAACAAAAACAACCAATAAACCCGTTGCTCGTTTCCTTTTGCATCCACGCTGCGAAAAGTGCATCCATCAAAGAAGGATTTATCCTGAATTTTGGCTAAATCCTTCTTTGGATTTGACGTTTGGCACCTGAAACACATTCAGACCATTGCTGTGAAAACAGCGGAACCCAGAATGGACTGATGGTACAATAAAGGCTGAAATTGACTCTATCTCACACAGGTGCGAACAGAAAAAAACGCATGGCGCAGACGACAAACCATACCCGAAAAAAATTTTCCTTCTCCTACAGCGAAAAATGGGTTCCGCTGATCCTCCTTCTTCTGACCATCCTCACGTACATCCCTTTGATCCACACGCTGGGATACTACTGGGACGATTGGCCGATGCTGTGGTTCGACGTGACGCAGGGCCCCGCCGGATTCGCCGACGCGTTCACCTCCGACCGGCCATTCCTGGGCTATCTCTATCAGGTCACCGGAGCCATTGTCGGAACCGATCCGCTCAACTGGCAGCTCGTGACCGTTCTGTTCCGCTGGCTGATTTCCTGCGCCTTTTTCTGGATGCTGAAGCAGCTCTGGCCGAAGTACACGGAGACCGCCTTCTGGGCGGCCGCCATGCTGACAGTCTATTCCGGATTCAAACAGATGCCGATCGCCTATGTCTGGGGAAACGCGCTCATCATGCTGTTCGCCTACATGCTGTCCTACGGCATGAGGCTCA